>QKIB01000007.1 GCA_003249785.1 Acholeplasmatales bacterium | reverse complement strand
GTTGATGATGGGTGCATCAGCTTTGTAATCATCTTCAGGACGGTTCAAGACGCGTTCAAATTCAAGATCAAGTTCATGCCAGAAGATAACTTCATCTTCAGATTCAATTTTGATTCCTGTTTGAGAGTCGTTTCCTCCTCCTTGTCCCCCTGCCATTGTGGTGCTACCAGTACTGGTTCCACCAGATGCAGCGGTCTGAGAACTAAGTGTGATATCGGTGCTGCCTTTTCCAGTCCGTTTGGAAATGAGATAGTCGAGTTGAAATGTTTTGGTAATCAGATATGAAATTTTCAACACGTTGTTATCAAGCGTGTAAGTAAGATTGTTTTCTACTAATACGATATTCAGGACTTCATCGATGGTAAGATTTTTCAGGGTAGTTTTTTGAAGATTTCTTTTGATGATCTTTTCAGCTTCAGGGTCTGCAATAACGATGCTGTAATCGCACTCGTTACTCAGTTGATCGACAAACTCTTCAATCGTGATGCCTTTCGCAGATGTAATACTGAAAAGTTGATAGGCGCAATCAGCATGACTTATGCTTGCAAGCAAAAAAGGTGTCAGAATCGTTAATGCGGTTTTTGTGTATTGTTTGCGTAAAAATCGTGTCATTGAGATGTCCTATCGTGTAGTGATTTTTATTTTATCGTTTTTAGGGTTGACAAATAGACGTGTTTTTTTCTTTTTATCGGTTAATACGACAAAATCTTCTTCTATTGCAACCAATTTACTGTCTCGAACTTGATCATCAAGCTGATACCAGATACCGTTAATGTAAGCAGTTTGATTTATGATTGCTTCCAGCGTTAACGGCTTGAGATTTAGTTTGCGATCTGATTTTTCTGATGTTGCAACAGAAATACCTTTATTTGGTTGGGATGGATCACTCTTAGGTTCTTCAAATTTTATTGGATCTTTGAGTAAATTAATGTAATCATTGCTAATGCCGTTGCGTTGCGGTTTGATAGCATTGATCTGTTCATCAACCCACGCTAGATGCGTATCTGTAGCAGATAATATCGATACTACAAAGAGTAGAGATAAGGTTAATGTTTTCATTAGTAACTGATCCCCCAGACTGAAATCTTTAGATCTGCGGTTAAAACTTCTGTAGCTTCGACATTCATATCATGTAGATCGACAACTAAAAAGCTTTGTTCAAGATGATTGATGAATGTCAGCAAATTTTTATACGGGGCATTGGCCCTGATACTGATATCGAGGACATGTCCAAAAGTTTGATTGGAGTCAGCAATACTGTTGCTAAGTTCAAGTAGATGTATTTTATCTGTTTTGGCATGTCTGGATATAGAGTTGATATACTCTCCCCAAGTCTGTTCATCGTAGTAGAGTTCAGAGATTTTTTCTATCTGAAATTTGATGTACTCGTTGTCTTCTTGTGATTGTGCTAATTGCTGTTTGTAAGTTTCGGTTTTACTTTCGATAGCAGTAATTTTAGCAGGAGGATTTGCAATCATGTAGTTTTGATCTACGGCAATTTTTCCCTGCATATCAATAACTTTGCTATGACTCGTTTTAAAACCTTTTTCTGAACTTTCCCAAAATAAAAGATAGGAAAGAGCGAAAAGCCCTGCAAAGATCATGACATAAATCATTAAGATCTCTTTTTCATCTTTTTCTGCAAATGCGGAATCAATCTTATGGAGATAGTTTTCTAGTATATGTGTCATCGAAGGACCGCCTTAAGCTCACCTGTATACAGTGCTTCTTTTTCAGCAAATGTAATTTTGTCCATGCTGAAATCATAACTCTTGGCACGGTTGGCTGTGAGATATTTTAGTAGATCTGTTAGTTGCTTGTCATCTTTGGCTACAAGTGTGAATAAAAAACTTCTTTGTGTTACTGAAGGTTCCTGATAAGAAATTACTTTGATACTGACATCGTATCGATTAAAGTCATTTGTAAAGTAAGCAAGTTGTTTCGCTTTCATCGGATAGTTGACTTTAACATCATGAATTTTCAGGAGGGTGTTTTTGCTTTTTTGGTATTCCTGAAGTTCATCATTATAAAGTGTTTCGTATTTTTTCTGATCAGCTAATTTTATATTTATCAAAGCCTCACGTTCTACTTTTTGATTATGGAGTTCCCTGTATTCATTCGAAAGAATATTAAAATGCATGTCTTCAGTGTATTGAAGCGTCCAGTAGGTTACGGGATAGAGCATGGCGCCGACCAGAGATGCTGCTGTCAGCATGATTATTTTACCGCTTTGGCGTTTGACAAAAGGTGGGGGACGGTGATACTCGGTAAAATTGCAATCATAACGTTCAGTTACATCAAGTTGTGCAAACAGATGCATAAGAGCATGAATTTGATCCGGTCTATTTCCTTCAACAGTGAATCCGTAATTAAAATCAAACAGTGACGAAGGGAGTCCCAGATAGGTTTGCGCATATTCATCAAGTCCGGTGATAGAACCGATCAAAGAACCAATATAAACATGGTCTACTGTTTCTATTTCGAATGCGCGTTTGGCATAAGTAAGTACGTCATTGATATGGAGAAACAGTTCACCGAAGAGCTTGATGAGATACTTTTGATATTCGGGATTTGGAAGGCCAATACCATTTTCAGAAATGGATGCCAAAAACTGTTCATAACCTACCTGTTCACCTATCAATTCAACAAAACGCTCATGCATTTGTCTGAACGAGTATTTCAGTGATTTGGTGTAAAGAAAGTTTTGATCATCGTATATTGTCAGAGAAGCATCATTCTCTTGAAAGTAAATGAAAATGTGAAGACCCGTATCATGAATCAACTCACGTTTATAGAGTGCCTGAAAAAGTAAAGGAATTGGAACAATCTGATCCAGATACTTGATCTGATCAACAACAGTTTTAAAGTCCTCTTCAAGTGTTAAGGGATCTACAATGAATACATGATAGTATTTATCACTGTCATCTGTTGCGTGCGTGGCTTCAATAAACTGGATTTTATACTCGACAGCCATATCCAGAGCAAGCTCGTCATAAACTTTATTTTCAAGGGCATCGTACAGATCTTCTTCAGGTATGTTTTTGCTAACCCCAACCATTGCTGTGATGAAGCTTTTGGTATTGATAAAAGAGATGGCGTACTGTGTTTTACTGAAGAGTGGTTTCTTCTCTTCGGCAATATGCTGACCTGAACTGGTAAAGTAGATGTTACGATAAGGATTGACAGAGATAATACTTGAGAAAAGGTTGCTGCTTTGGCTCATGTGTCCTCATCTTTTAATTGAAAGATAACGG
>QKIB01000148.1 GCA_003249785.1 Acholeplasmatales bacterium | reverse complement strand
TGTAATGTGTTTTGAGTGATATGCCTTTTGTATCTCGATGGGAGATAAAGATCTGGATGAATGCATGTGGATCAGCTGTATTCATACTGATGCCTGGTATGAGAGCAAGTGTTTCGTTTTCATCTCCACTCACCAGTTTATAATACCAGCCTTCGAAGTATTTATCTTTTTTTCTTTTCCCTTGGAAATATTCAGGATGTATTAGTTTTTTAAAGATCATAGATCCTCCAAGTGTGTTCAATCATAGTTTCATTATATACAATTTACTAGAAAATCTACAGAATTATAAGTTATAACCAAATGTTTGTATATCTGAATACGATAAATTAAAGGATACATCGAATCATTTATTCATGTAGCCTATAAATGTTATAATTGAAATAAGAGTTAGTTGATAGGAGCCAGGATGAATCTAAAAAGAATCAGTCATATAATGACTTCCAAGAATGCAATTCAAAACCAATATGTCATTTATTGGATGCAGCAATCACAGCGTGTCCATTATAATCATGCACTAGAGCGTGCGATTCAGATTGCTAATCAGCAAAACTTGCCGTTATTGGTCTTTTTTGGTTTGACAGCGAACTATCCCGATGCTAATCAACGCCATTATGTTTTCATGCTTGAAGGCTTGAAAGAAGTCAAACATATCTTAAAAACATTTCATATCAACTTTGTTGTCAAATATGGATCTCCAGAAAAAGCACTCATTCCCTTTCTTGAAGATGCACATACACTTGTGATGGATCAGGGATATCTCAAACATCAAAGAACGTGGAGATCTTTTGTTTTGTCCTATGTAAAAGATCATGCATTAAATATCAACATCGATGTTGTAGATACTGATTTGATTGTGCCTGTTGAAGTTGCATCCAATAAGGCTGAATACGGAGCATACACCATCAGACCTAAGATTAAAAAGCTTTATGCATCATTTAGAGACTTCAGTCGAATCAGTACACTGAAGAATCAAACGGATCTTCAGATCCCATCTGATGATGATTTATCAGATATCAATCAAACCATTCGTAATCTTCATTTGGAACATACGCTAGCCCCTTCAGTTGTCTTTCATGGTGGATATACACAGGCATCTCAGTTGTTTTTTGATTTTTTAAATAAGAAAATCAATCGTTATCCCGAAAGTAATGATCCAAGTCTGGATTTGACATCAAAACTATCTCTTTATCTTCATTTTGGTCAGATTTCATCTTTGGAGATTTTAGACCGATTGTTTATGGCACTCAACTCAGGGCAAATTGAAGGTGAAGGATTTGATGCATTTGTCGAACAACTTCTGATTAGAAGAGAACTTGCATTCAATTATGTCTATTATCAAAAAGGTTACGATCAATTTGAAACGATGACAGAACATTGGGCATATGAAACCATGCGTATTCATGATCTTGATGAAAGACCGTACCTCTATTCTAAAGAAGTGATTGAAAACCAGAAGACACATGATCCTTATTTTAATGCTGCAATGAAACAAATGGTTATTACCGGTTACATGCATAATTACATGCGTATGTATTGGGCAAAAAAAATCATGGAATGGACACCTTCTTTCAAAGAAGCATATGAAACCATTCTGTATCTCAACAATCATTATTTCATTGATGGCAGAGATCCTAACAGTTATACAGGTGTCGCATGGTGTTTCGGTAAACACGACCGCGCTTGGACAGAAAGAAAAGTCTTTGGGAAGTTGCGTTATATGAATGCTCAAGGTCTAGAAAGAAAATTCGATATCAAAGCGTATGTGCATCAAATGGATACACTTTAAGATATTGTTTAAATCAAAGATTCATAGTATCATTAAAGTACAGCATTTCACTGAATTCATAGAGGAGGGAAGCACATGAAAAAAATTCGCAAACTAATGATTGTTTTTTTCATGGCATTCTTTCTTTTTTCCTGTCAAAATCAGGATGTAACCTTGCATTTTCAAACCAATGGCGGAAACACCATTGAAGATGTTAAAGTTAAAGACTTAGCAACTTATGATCTACCACTTGGCGAAAGAGATGGCTACACATTTGAAGGATGGTATACAGACAGTTTATTGACAGTGCCCTATGCCATTGGTAATGTGATTCAGTTATCGGAAGTGACCGTTTATGCCAAATGGTCAAAGATTTTGTCACCCTATACGATTTCATTTACAACTAGTGGAGGTAGTCTCATATCGGATATGACGGTGATGGAAGGTTCGACGATTACACTCCCAAGTAATCCTTTTTTTCAAGGGTATACCTTTGGTGGATGGTTTGTTGATCAAGGTTACACAGAACCTTTTGAATTAACCATTATGCCCGAAGCTGATTTAATACTCTATGCAAAATGGATTCCCAATGAATACACGATTTCGTTTTCAACAAGCGGAGGATCTCCGGTTGATTCAATGATTGCAACTTTTGGTTCTTCAGTCAGTGAACCAGAACAACCTCTTAAATCTGGTTATACCTTTGCAGGTTGGGTTTCAAATTTGAGTGAACCCAATACACTTTATACTTTTTCTACAATGCCAGATCATGATTTAACGCTTTATGCAATTTGGATGGTGAACAGTTATACATTGTCATTTGATTCAACAGGTGGTAGTTTGGTTGATTCAATGACTGAAAACTATTTGACATCCATTACTGAACCAGGTGTACCAACCAAAGAAGGGTATACATTTTCAGGATGGTATATCAATCAGACATATCAAACAGCATTTGTATTTGATACCATGCCTTCGATGGATTTAACACTTTATGCATTATGGACACCAAACATCTATAACCTCATTTTTTATAATGATGATGGATCAGTCTTAACATCCATGCCTTATGCCTTTGGCAGTGATTTATCTGGTGTAACATTACCAGAAGCAACCTTAACCGGTTATCACTTTACAGGATGGAATGATAGTTTGCCCTCAGTCATGCCAGCCATGGATTTATCCTTTACACCGCTTTTTGAAATCAATTCATATACCTTGTCATTTGAAACAAATGGGGGTAATAACATCACAGCATTGACTTTTGATTTCGAAGAAACTATCATTCTGCCTAATGATCCAACCAAGACAGGATATGTCTTTGGAGGATGGTATGTAGATACTGGTCTTGTTACACCACTTAATTACACGATCATGCCAGCGATGGATTTGACACTTTATGCCAAATGGAATCCGATTTTATATACCATTACATTGACAGATTTCATCGATGGTAATACAGAACCATCTTCATTACATTTGGAAGTTGGAAGCGAGATTAACCTTCCTACACCTGATCCAGTTGCTGGATATACC
>QKIB01000075.1 GCA_003249785.1 Acholeplasmatales bacterium | reverse complement strand
CATAAAGTTTATTAAGTTTTTCTTAAGTCGCTTTTTAGGGACGTGAAATCATGATAAAATAGTTACAAAGACACATAATTGTGGTTCTTTTTTCTTTTGAATTACATCATTAATCTTGAATAGGAGCGCATGTTATGGGGACCAAACGCATAGGATTAGCATACACAGATTATCTCAATAAAATCGCATTTGATCACGTGGCAGAAGTCGTTTCTTCTTTTGCTGATATCATCTGGTTGGATCTTGATTTTTCAGGGTCCTTTGATCATCAGCTCGACTTGCTGATGTTGCATAATGAAGATAAGAAACACTCCATTTCAGAATCTTTGAAGCGTTTGAAGTTGAAATATCAAACCTTACCTCCGATTGTACTAGTTCAAAATAACCAATCGGCATCTCATACTGATTTTGATTTATTTAATGGCGAGATTCAAGCAATTCTCAATTCGGATCTCTCACTTGAAGATATCACAGAAGTTTTCATCGATATTGCATCAGATCAGATGATTCAATCAATGACGCTTAAAAGACAAATCGAACAAATGAATCTTGACATCTCTGAGCTAAAGATGAATTTGGATAAATGCTTACAGTCTGAAAATGAAATCAATCAGACTAAGAGATTTTATCAAGAACTTTTTGAAAGAGCACCAATGGGCTATCAATCTTTAGATGAACATGGCAATTTCCTAGAAGTCAATCAAAAATGGACAGAGATTTTTGGATACACAAGGGAAGAAGTGCTTGGTAAAAATTTCTCAAGTATCATCATCCCCGAATATCATGATCAATATCATGATCGTTTTCAAACATTCAAGAGCCGTGGCAAGATGAACAGTGAATTCAAGATTTTATCCAAGGATCAAGAAGTGCTTGATATTAAATTTGAAGGACAAATTATGCACGATGATTTGAGCAATCAAATCAAGACGTTATGTATTTTGGAAAATGCAACCGAAATGAACAAAGTCAAAGAAGCAGTACGTTATAACGAGGAAAGATATCAAACACTTGTCAATCAAATGCCACTAGGACTTGCTGTCTATGAAGCATTACTTGATGATGCGGGTAAACCTTATGATTATCGCACTGTAAGCTTAAACAGAAGTTATGAACGTATAACGGGCATAAAGCCTAATGATCGCGTCAACAAGACATTAAGAGAGGTTTTTCCACCGGATATTTGTGATATGCTACAGGCTTATGAAGCCAGTGTCTTAAATGGAAACAGTGTGAAATTCGAATTCTACTTTCCCAATATCAAAAAATATTTAGATGTATCCGCCTATTATACATCCGATAAACAACTAGCTGTGGTCATTGCTGATGCAACCGAACGTGTTGAACTCAATCATAAGTTAATATTAGAAAAACAAAGATTATCTAGAGTTGTTCAATCAACAGCAGATATCATTTTCGAAATTGGGATGGACAAGCGGTTCATTTCAGTTTATGGAAAAGGATTAAAAAAAATCCATCATGTCTCTAGTGACTATCAAGGAAAAACTGTCATCGAAGTTTTTGGCAAAGATGGTAAGGAAAGAGATCTCGCTTATACCCAAGCGCTTCATGGTCATAATGTCAGTTACCAGTGGAACTATCTAACAAGTGGTCAAACTTTGTATTTTGAATCGACAATTGCCCCCATCTATGATG
This sequence comes from Acholeplasmatales bacterium, assembly GCA_003249785.1. Taxonomy (GTDB): domain Bacteria; phylum Bacillota_I; class Bacilli_A; order Acholeplasmatales; family Acholeplasmataceae; genus Peloplasma. The sequence continues at coordinate 4,084 of QKIB01000075.1, read as the reverse complement.
AAGAAAATAGAATTGTTGGTGCCGTAGGTATTGCAAGAGATATCACTGAGCAGAAAAAAGTTCAAGATGAAATTGAATTCATGAGCAAACATGATTATTTAACTGAACTCTATAACAGACGATATTTTGAACAGAAACTAAAAGCAATGAATACATCTGACCATTATCCGATGGGGATCATGATTCTTGATCTGAACGGATTAAAGATCTACAATGATGCTTATGGACATGAAATCGGTGACCAAGCTTTACTGAATGTGTCCAAAGTTCTAAAAAGAATGCTCAAAAATCAAGAAGTCATCGCTCGTATAGGTGGTGATGAGTTTGCTGTTCTCTTCCCAAGAACGACAACAGAGGCTTTGTATGAAATCAAGCATCGTTTGATTGATGAGGTTTCCAAGCTGAGAACCGGAAATATAGAAATGTCGATTGCTATTGGTTATGATTTATTGACATCTCAAAAGACCAACATTACAGAAGTACAGAAAAATGCCGAAAACTATATGTATCGGCATAAACTTGCGGATGGTATGAGTACCAGAAATCACGCGATTCAGGCAATTCTTCAAACACTGACTGATAAATATGAAGAAGAAAAAATACATTCACAAAGAGTCAGTACATTCTGTGTGGCACTCGGTAGAGCACTTGATTTGAACCAGGATTCCTTAAAGGAACTGGAACTTTCAGGACTGTATCATGATATTGGTAAAATTTCCATTCCTGATGCAATCTTGGATAAGCCAGGCAAACTCACCAATGAAGAATATGATATCATCAAGACGCACACCGAAGTAGGTTACAATATTTTGCGTGCTGCTGATGCTTATTCCAATCTCGCGGAAAATGCGCTTTATCATCACGAAAGATGGGATGGTAAAGGATATCCCAGAGGACTTGCAGGACTCGAAATCCCATTATTTTCTCGAGTCATCAATGTCTGTGATTCCTTTGAGGCAATGACTGCAAATAGACCCTATAAGAAAAAAATGACGACAGAAGAAGCTGGAAAAGAAATCATGCGATGCTCAGGTACGCAATTTGATCCGACCTTAGCTAAATTGTTTGTTTCAAAAGTCCTGAATCTGAAAATATAAAAAAAGGGTGATCCTTTGGATCATCCTTTATTTTCATAAAGAACAGCTTTAACCGTCATACTCAAATGCTCTTCAAATGGCCATATGAACCACTGATGATATATGGGATGCATGATTTCAGACATTGAGTACAACCCATAATCCCCCAAACCAAAACCATATGTCTTTTGATAAGTTTCATGAAAACGATCCATTTTCTGTGTGCTTCTAATGGCGTATCTGATATCTTCATCAAAGACATCATGCTTCATGCTCTGAAAAATATCAGATAGAACCAACATTTTTCCTTGTGATTTCAATTGATGAGTTAGTTCTTTGTTAAACCGATCAATCAGGTCAGTCATATGATCAAGCATGGTTGATTTGAGTACTTCAATGAGTGATAAAGGATAATTCATTTGATACATTTTGAATCTGATGGAAAACAAGCTGGGTATAGATTGGTGAAACCAAGATGAAATCATAGGGTTGATGGTGTGATTTGAAAATAGGAACATGCAAAGCACGTTTGACTTTTTGATTCAAGTATTCAATCAATTTGTCTCCATCATCAATTTGAAAAAGATCATCAATCAATGATTCAAAGAATCCAGATTCATCAAATCCTGTAAATTCTTTTTGAATGAGTTCAATATCTTTCTCATCAAGATGATATGTCTTTAGTCCCTTTTGCATCGCTTCAAGATCAATATCCATCAGCGTGATTTTCTTGAATTTACGCATCAAATAGGAAAGATCAAGATCATCACAATTTCCAGCACCAACAACTAAAAGATGAGAAAATACATGACCATCGGTATGATCATCGATAAAGGATGTGATTTGATTTCTATAGTCGGTCCAACGCTCAAAACGTGTCGGATCACTTTGATTAACATCGTGATTAAAAAGTTCTATGGGACGCATCGTTTCACCACCTACCATCATTGTACATGAAAGCATGTGATGAAACAAGCAAACAACAAAAAAGGCAACCACAAAGTGGTTACCTTATTTCTTTATTAAGCTCTGCCTTTTTGTTTTGGTGTGAGTTCTGGCGTATTTGCTTTAGCTGCATTTCTTAATTCTTCAAGATATGCGCTTCTTTCTTTAGCTTTGGACTTCTTATATAAGAAATCATCAATACCATAAGCTGCACGATGTCCGTCAGCAACACCACTGATCAAATCTGGACCACGCATGATGTCACCACCAACAAAGAGCCATTCCAAACCTTCAACTTGTCCATAAAGATCAGCTTTGATCTTACCTCTGGCAAATGTCAATCTTGACTTCAAACCTTCAGGAATGTATTCATAATCTGGCATCTGGCCGATGGATAAGAAGACTTGTTCAGCTGGAACATCAATCACACATTCCTTATCGAACTGTGGATTGAATCTGCCTTCGGCATCCGTCAAGCATAAGCATTTGAACATCCGAACACCTTTGATCTTTTCATTCTTGATGATGACTTCTTGTGGACCATTGCCGCAGAAGAATTGGATGCCTTCATCGACACCTTCCATGACTTCATCATCACTTGCTGGAAGTTCATCCCAGTTTTCAAGAGATGCGAGCTTCACATTGGCTTTGCCATACTTCAATTTTTGAAGTCTGGTTGCTGAACGTGCAACGTCAAAGGCAACGTCACCACCACCGATGACTAGAATCGATTCTTTGATGTTGATGTCTTCAAGTTTGAGAACACCACGTTCGAAGTCTCTGACTTGTGGTAAGAAATCCATCGCTGCCATAACATCTTTATGGTTTGCACCTGGAATATCGAGACCGCGTGCTCTAAAGAATCCAGTACCTAAGAAGACTGCATCATACTTGTTTTCTAATTCATCCATCGTGATCTTCTTGCCAACGCGTGTGTTTGGATGGAAGTTGACGCCGATTTTCTTCATGAAGTTGATATCTTTGTCAATGGCATAATCAGGCAAACGATATGCAGGAATACCATATCTCATGACACCACCAAGGAGTGGTTTTTCTTCGAAAACATCAACATGGTAACCCATGGTTCTTAAGTAATAAGCAGCACCTAAACCTGCAGGACCGGAACCGACTACTGCGACTTTTGCGTCAATCACTTCAGATACTGGTTCTGTAACGATTTTTTCATACATATCTGCTGGTGCACTATCGATGATGTAACGCTTTAACCAACGGATGGCAATCGCTTCACCACGAACGGCAATCGCACAAGATGTTTCACAATTGTGCGTACATACACGTCCACAAACGCCTGGAAGTGGGTTCGTTTCATAAATCTGACGTAGTCCACCTTCAATGTCATCTTCCCAAATGGAACGGATGTATTGTGGAATGTGCATTTGAACAGGACAGCTGGATGTACATACGCCACATTCGACGCAGCGTGCAGCTTCTTGCTTAGCAGTTTCTTTCGAATAGCCTTTAACAACTTCAATGAAACTGTTTGTTCTTTCTTCAGGTTCGATTTCTTCCATTCTTACCCGATTCAAATCAAGTAAATCACTCACTTCATCCTTGAGCCAGCCATGTTCAACGGTTTCGCCTTGCCATGTCTTTTCAGGCATCAGTTTGAAGTCTTGTGGATCATTACTTGAATAAATGTATTCTTTGCTCATTTCCAATGAGCCAGTTGTACACGTATCCACACACAAAGCACAGAAGCAGCAGCGACCATAATCGATCACAGGTCTTTCTTGAAGTTTACCTGCTTCATCTTTAATGTCGGTTCTTTCTGTCATGATGATGGCTTCCGTAGGACAAATATCCGCACAGGTACCGCATCCGATACAAAGTTCCCAGTCATTGGTATGGAATCCACGTAAGTTATCAGGTGCTGTTCTTGGTGCCGAATCCAGTCTACTCTTCAGCTTGATGATTGCATTATCATTGAGATAACTTGCATTCTTCTTGGTGAAGATATCATTCATCATGTGACTGACGGGTTTCTTAAAGAGATACTTGAAGTGTCTCATTGGGTTTAAAATACTTACTTTACGATATTTATT
>QKIB01000161.1 GCA_003249785.1 Acholeplasmatales bacterium | reverse complement strand
AATCACATTGATAAAGATAATAGGGTCTAACTCTTATTGAAATCAGTCCTTTGACGAGTTGTCTCATCGTATAAACTGAATCATTGATCCCTCTTAAAAGAACACTTTGGTTCCCAACAGGTATCCCTGCATCAGCAAGCAAATCAATAGCATGCTTGCTTTCAGGTGTCAGTTCATTGGGATGATTGAAATGAACATTCACCCAAATCGGATGATACTTTTTAAGCATGTTCACGAGCTTTTCTGTCACACGTTGTGGCATCACAACAGGTGTTCTTGTTCCAAAACGAATCACTTGGACATGATCAATTTGTCTCAGTTTCTTAAGAATGTATTCAATCCGATCATCACTGACCATGAAAGCATCTCCGCCACTCAATAACACATCATTGATGGCTTCGTGTTCTCTGATATAGTCAATGGCACGATCAATTTGTTCGGTCTTAAGACCAGCATCCTTTTGACCTGCAAATCTTCTTCTTGTACAATGTCTGCAATAGGTTGAACACATGTCCGTGATTAAAAACAGGACACGGTCCGGATAACGATGGGTTAGACCAGGTACGGGTGAATCATGATCTTCTGCCAAAGGATCATAGATATCATGCACACCTTTAATGAGTTCACTGCCTAAAGGAATCGCTTGTTGTCTGATCGGACAAAAAGGATCCAGAGGATCAATCAACGTTAGATAATAAGGTGTGATCGCCATTCTAAGTTTTCCTAAAACCTTTTCAATGGTTTCTTCTTCATCGTTTGTCAGGTTAATATATTTCTTCAAGTCTTTGGCGGTTTGTATTCGGTTTGCTGTTTGCCATTTCCAATCATTCCAGTCACTATCAGAGATGTCTCCAAAAAACTGTTTCCTTCTAATCAGATGGCTTTCGTTTAGTATAGATTTCATGATTGCCTCCTAGGCGTATCTTTTCATGAACAGATCAAAGAGCTGTTGATTTTCCCTTAAGATTTCTAAAGTGATGTTTGCATGGTTCTTTGTATAACCATTTCCAATAATCATGGTAATGTCTTTACCAATACCTTCTGCACCAAGTGCAGCTTTGGTAAATGATGTCGCCATGGAAAAGAAATAAACCGTTCCAAGTTCTTTTGTACATAGGATAGATGTCATTTCAGTATTTTCTGTATTGACAACATTGATCGTCAAATCAGCAAGTTCCCCCTTGGTTACTTCTAATAATTTTTCATAAACTTCAATACTATTGGTTGCACTTTCAACAATGATATCATCATAGATATGGAAGGTTTTTAAACTTTCAACTTGTTCTTCATGACGAACGAGACCAATGACTCTTCCTTTAGGTCCTACCTGTTTTTTCGCTTCATAAGCGCATAACATGCCACTCTTGCCATTAGCACCAATGATGAAAACGGTCATATCCTTTTTGGCAAGTTTTCTGGTTTGTGCTGGTGCACCAGCAACATCTAGTGCAGCAAGTACGAATTTTTCATCAAGATCTTCAGGGATCACAGCGTAAATACCTGAATCGAATAAAATCGCTTGACCTTTGATCTTGACTTGTTCATTTGTAATATTGATAGAAATGATTTCATCGATATGTAAAGGTGTCAATGATAGAGAAACAAGTGTAGCAAGTTTCACACCAGGTTTCAAATCATGTCCTGAGAAATCTTTTCCGACTTCTTTCACGGTTCCAATGAGCATGCCCCCGCTTTTAGTCACTGGATTTTGCATCTTGCCCTGTTCATTGACGATGCCAAGAATCATAGCCTTCATGCGTTCTGGATCGTGATCACAAGCTTCTTTGATTTGATGAAAGGATGCAGAATCGATATTCAAGGTATCAACATCGATCAAGCATTCGTTGTCATAACAAATCGGTGTTGAATCGATTTTGAATGCTGCTTGTGGCAAAATGCCTACTGGTTCAATTACACGGTGTGTCCCGTATCTACAAAGTTTTTTCATAGTCCATCTCCTGTATTTTTAGTATTTTTCTCGCTTCCTCTGGGGTTGCGATCTCGCGACCATATTTTCGCGCTATTTCCACAACTTTTAAAACCAAATCCTTGTTTCCTTGTGCTAAGACACCTTTGGATACATAGATGTTATCCTCAAGTCCGACACGCACATGTCCGCCTTGTGCTATGGACAGTTCTGCCAAGGTAAACTCGTATCTGCCAATACCAGCTACTGAGAACGTACAATTTTCAGGAATACTTTCCTTCATGAAAATGAAGTCTCGTTCTTCTCCTGACATACCACCATTAACGCCTAAAACAAAACTGAAATGCATAGGATCATGAATGAATCCTTTTTTATGTAATCTTAAGACCATGTCGATATGCCCTTTTTCGAAACATTCGAGTTCTGGCAAGATATGTTTTTCATGCATGATTTGAGCAAAGTGTTTGATATCGTTTTCGGTATTGACGAAAATATCGTCACCTCCGAAATTGAGTGTTCCACAATCTAATGTTGCCATCTCAATCGGTAACTGCGTTGGCTGTAGTCTTTCATCTCTGGACATACCAACAGCACCACCTGTCGATGGTTGGATGATGACATCTGGACATTTTTCTTTAATCGCACGAATCGCTTGTTCAAATCGGTTTTTATCCTGTGTAGGTGTTCCATCATCATTTCTGACATGCAAATGGATGATGGATGCTCCTGCCTTGTAGGCTTCATAAGCTTCATTTGCTACTTCTTCAATCGTATAAGGAACAAACGGGTTATGTTCTTTTGTAACCTCAGCTCCTGAAATGGCACAGGTAATGATCAGTTTATCCATGATGCACTCTCATTTTATCTTTGGGTACAATGCATGTACCAATCGCTTCTGTCGTCAAAACTTTTTCTTTGAGCACATCAGCAGCACTTTCATTCACATCAGGTCTTGCAGTGATGATTTTATGACACGTAAAGTGCATCTTTCTTGAGGTTGTACCAACTGAAATCATTTCAGCTGTCACTTCGATAAAATCACCTGCATAAAGAGGTGCTAAAAAATCAACTTTTTCATAAGCGCGAAATAAGCCTTCATCACCATCGTTGATGATTAATAATTCTGTAGCAACATCACCGAAAAAAGCTAAAACTTTTGCGCCATCAACAAGATTGCCACCATAATGTGCATCCTGTTGACTTAATCTCATTTTATGAGTAACTTTAAGCATCTTATACCTCCATCAGTTTCACATCATCACAAATGAGATGTGCTTCTGTATTTTCTTTAATATCTTCGATTGAATAATCGGGATGCCTTTCAATCAGATGGAGTCCATCGGATTCAACTTTGATAACACCCATTTCGGTGACGATCAAATCAACAACA
>QKIB01000062.1 GCA_003249785.1 Acholeplasmatales bacterium | reverse complement strand
TAAGGTAAAATCAGAATCCGCGCATGCATAATTCTGTGAGAAATGGAGCATAGCATCGTCATCAACCAAAACTCTCGTTTTACCATCTGCAAGTCTTGCTGCAAGTTCCAATGCATCATAGAGTCTGCTTCTAATGCCTTCTTTAACAATCAGACGATCAACAATCAAGAAGAAATCGTGATTCTTGTTCTTATCTAATTCTGGCATTTCTTCTAAAAGCACACTTTCACCATCGACATATGCTCTGGTGAAACCTTCTTTAAGATATTGTTCAGCAAGTTTCTTATGTGTCCCTTTTTGTCTTTCAACGACAGGAGACATCACTAAAATCCGACTGCCATCCTTAAGGTTTAAGACACGATTGGTCATTTCTTCAATCGATTGCTTGGTTAAAGGTTCATCGCTACCAGGACAATAGGGTGTCCCTATTCTTGCATAAAGCAATCTTAAGTAATCATAGATTTCTGTTACTGTACCTACGGTAGATCTAGGATTATTTGAAGTTGTCTTTTGATCGATAGAAATTGATGGAGAGAGTCCATCGATGCGATCAACATCAGGTTTTTCAAAATTACCTAAAAACTGTCTGGCATAAGCGCTCAATGATTCCATGTATCGTCTTTGACCTTCTTGATACAGAGTATCAAAGGCTAAAGAGGACTTACCACTACCAGAAATACCCGTCATGACGACGAGTTTGTTTTTAGGAATATCGATATCGATATTCTGTAAATTGTTTTCTCTGGCACCGTGTACCTTAATAAAGTCCATCAACCATCACCTTGAATGCCTGCTCGTCAATCACCTTGACGCCTAATTCATTTGCTTTCTTAAGTTTGGATCCTGCATCTTCACCAGCAACGACAAAGTCTGTCTTGCTGCTGACTGAAGAACTGACTTTTCCGCCTAGTTTTTCAATGAGATCTGATGCTTGATCTCTGGTAAAGATTTGTAATTTACCTGTTAAGACAATTGTTTTATTGTTAAAGGGGTGTTCAATTTGTTCACCCTTCTCAAAAATCATATTGAGTCCGAATCTCTTGAGTTCTTCAATCATCTCAAGATTCTTTGAATCATGGAAATAATTCACAATACTCTGTGCAATCATTTCACCAATATCAGGAATAGCATTCAAATCTTCAAATGTTGCTTCCTTAAGTTCATCTATGCTTGGGTAATGCTTCACTAAGATTTTAGCAACTTTGGCACCAACATGTTTAATACCCAGTCCAAAGAGTAATTTATCTAGAGTCTGTGACTTGCTGTTTTCAATTGCTGTTAAAAGATTGTCGATTTTCTTATCGCCAAATCCTGGGAGTTCTTTAAGTTCATCAGAAAAGTCTTTCAGCTTATAGATATCAGGGATACTGTTCAAATAGCCTAGTTCATGGAACGTTTCAACCACTTTTTCTCCAAGTGTGTCGATATCCATCGCTACACGACTTGAAAAGTGAATGAGTCCATTGATGTTTTTGCCTGGACAATCAGGATTGCTGCAATAATGATCGGCTTCACCTGGTTTACGAATCAGAGGTTCTCCACATACAGGACAAGACTCAATCATCTGAAATGGTTTTTGATTGGTGCGTTTATCCAAAACGACTTCAATCACTTCAGGGATGATTTCTCCAGCTTTATGCACTAAAACTGTATCGCCAATACGAATATCTTTAGCCAAAACGTAATCTTCATTATGAAGGGTTGCTCTAGCAACCGTTGATCCTGAAATGAAGACAGGTTCCAATTCAGCAACTGGTGTCACAACACCGGTTCTACCAATTTGGAAAGTAATATCTTTTAAGATGGTTTCTACTTGTTCTGCTTTGAATTTGTAAGCTGTTGCCCATTTTGGAAATTTAGAGGTATAGCCAATCCGTTCATACAAATCGAATTCATTGATCTTGATGACAACACCATCTGTGTCATATGGTAATGTTTTTCTGAAAGCATCATAGGCTTCAATTTGTTGAATCAAATGATCGATGTCATCAATCAAATGATAATTCGGATTCACTTTAAATCCCAGTTTCTTTAAATATTCAAGTGCTTCTTTTTGAGTATCGACATAATTCTTGTCATCAACAATTGTATAAGTGAACAAATCCAGATTTCTTTCAGCAACCACTTTGGAATCTAGTTGTCTGATGGTGCCTGCTGCAGCATTTCTTGGATTTTGGAATAATGGTTCATCATTTGATAATCTTTGTTCATTGAGTTTTTTGAAACTCTTATGAGGCATATAGATTTCACCACGAACAATGATATCGATCGGTTCAGTGAGTTTTAAAGGTAGACTCTTAATGGTCATCACATTTTGGGTGACGTCTTCTCCAACTAACCCATTACCTCTAGTTGCTGCACGAACAAAAAGACCTTTTTCATAGGTCAAGCTGACAGCTAGTCCATCGATTTTCAGTTCGGTTACATAATGATAGTTGGATACGACTTTTAAAATGCGTTCATCAAATTCTTTCAGTTCATCTGCACTGAAAACATTGGATAATGACATCATAGGTTTTGTATGGGTTACTTTTTCAAATCCAGACAAAACAACACCACCGATTTTTTCGGTTGGCGAATCGATTGCTTTGAACTCTGGATATTTCGCTTCTAATTCAACCAATTCCTTAAGGTAATGATCGTAATCATAATCGGAGATTGTTGGTTGATCGAGCGTGTGATAGTCATAGTTCGCTTGATTGAGAATTTTAGTCAGTTCGAGCATTCTTTCTTTGACGTCCATTAAAATCACCCAATGATATTATATCATTAATGTGCTTTTTCTTGATGGTTTTCACGCCACTTTCAGAAATAAAACGTGAGTATGTAAAACTGTGGTTTTGATCGTTTCTTTTCACAGATGATAAATAGAGAATGCTTCTTGCTCTTGTCATCGCAACAAACATCAACCGACGTTCTTCATCCAAGACAAACTGACTGTTTTGGATGGTTGAAGGAAAGGTGCCTTGTTCCATGCCTAAGATGATAACTGCATCGAACTCAAGACCTTTTGCTTTGTGAGCAGTAAGCAATTGTATGCGATGACAATCGTGTTCATCATCGTTATCAAATGCGATATCCATTTCATTTTCAATCAAGATTTTCCTAAGTTCATATGCACGAACTCTGTTTCTGAAGATGACTGCAATCTCTTCTTTTTTAATTCCCATAATCAGCAATGATTTAATCAGTGATAGAATCGATAAAGCTTCTTCGATTTCACTTTCAAAACGGATATGTAGAGGTTCTCTTTCGGTTTGATCATATGCTTCCATCTTCTTTTGATACTTTCGATTATTTCGCTTAATGAGGCGGTTTGCATGTGTTATGATGGATT
>QKIB01000063.1 GCA_003249785.1 Acholeplasmatales bacterium | reverse complement strand
ACGAGCAATTTCTTCTAAGAAATCTGCTTTAATCAACAAATCTTTTCTGTAACTTGGTGCTTGTAGAATATAAGATTCCGATTTGATTTCATAAGTATAGTTATAAGCTTCAAAATAACCAATGAGTTCTTTTTCAGGGATGACAACACCGAGTTTTTCATTGAAATAGGCCTTTTCCACTTCAACTTTTGGATTTTCAAGTTCATGATGAATCTTTTGACTCACACCTTTTGAAACTTTCGCATCAGCCAGTTCGATCAAAAGTTCAGTCGCTCTTTCCAAGCCAAGATAGACACGCTTGTCATCAATTGCTCTTTCAAAACGTAAAGATGAATCAGACTTTAAGTTCAAACGCTTAGATGTCTGTTGAATACGTTTGGGTTCAAAATGAGCGGCTTCTAAAATAACACGTTTCGTTTCATCATCGATCATCGTGTTATATAAACCCATGACACCACCAACTGCAATCACTTCTTTTCCGTTGGTGATGACGACATCCGATGGTTCTAAGGTGCGCTTGATTTCATCAAGGGTGATGACTTCTTCATTAGGTTTCGCATCTCTGACGACGATGTGATTGGTCTTGACTTTATCTGCATCAAACATGTGCAGTGGCGTGCCATATTCCAAAAGGACGTAGTTGCTGATGTCAACAACGTTATTAATTGGTTTGATATCATTAGATAATAAAGCTGATTTGAGCCACCAAGGGGATTCCTTGATGGTTAAAGATTCGAAATGACGAGCGTAATATCTGCCACATCCATCGGTATTGATCTCAACCTGAATTGGATTTGGCGTTGCTGTTTCTGTGATTTTGTATGTAGGGAGTTTCACTTTTTGATCTGTCATAGATGCCAAATCATAGGCAAACCCTAAAACAGATAATAAGTCACCACGATTTGGAGTGAGTCCAAGTTCCATAACCCAACCCTCTAGGGCTAATGCTTCCAAGCCAGCTGTACCAATGGTTTTAGGCGTATCGAAATAATAAATGCCATCCTTGAAATCTTCAGGAATATACTTATCTTCAAGACCGAGTTCCTTAAGGGAACAAATCATACCGTTGGATTCAACACCACGAATTTTAGATGCTTTAATCTTAAAATCTCCGGGTAAAACAGTACCAACTTGGGCGACAATAACGTATTGATCTTTGGCAACATTAGGTGCGCCGCAAACGATTTGATCAATCCGATCACCTAAATCAACCGTAGTCACATGCAGATGATCCGAGTCTGGATGGTCTTCACATGTCAAAATACGACCAACCTTGAGGTTTGTCGATAGATTCAACGGACCGAACTCATCGACTTCAATGATTTTCTGATTGGTCACTTCTAAAATATTTTCTGGGATTTTTACCCATTGTTTAAGCATATTTTCGGTGATTCTCATTGTCCGACCCCCTTGAATTGTGCAAGAAATCTGAGATCATTGGTATAAAAATGACGGATGTCGTCGATATTATATTTGAGAATAGCAATTCTTTCGATACCAATACCAAAAGCGAATCCTTGATAAACTTCAGGATCATATCCACCCATAGAAAGTACATTTGGATGAACTTGCCCTGCACCTAAGACTTCGATGTAGCCAATGGTACCATCTTTCTTGATGTAAGATACATCAACTTCAACACTTGGTTCAGTAAATGGAAAATAGGATGGACGCAGGCGAATGCCTCTTTCAGGACCAAACAAATGTCTTGCCATCTTTAGGAGTGCATCCTTTAGGTTGGCAAAATTTAGTCCCTTTTCGATCACAAGACCTTCCATCTGCATGAATTGATGGCTATGGGTTGGATCGTCATTATCTCTTCTGTAGACCTTTCCAGGGCAAATGATTCTTAAAGGTTGTCCCTTTTTCGCTAGCATTGTTCGTGCTTGCACAGGTGATGTATGCGTACGAAGGAGCATGTTTTCATCCGTATAGAAAGAATCCTGCATCGCTCTTGCGGGATGATCCTTGGCAAGATTCATCATTTCAAAATTGTAATGATCGTTTTCAAGTTCAGGACCTTCTGCGACTTCGTAACCCAAACCGACAAAAAGGTCTTCGACATCTTCAATCACTTGACTGAGTGGATGAATACTGCCCTGATAAAACTGATACCCTGGTAGTGTGACATCAATCTTCTCATTTTCTAGCGTCTTGAGAAGTTCAATGTTTTCCAAAACTTCCTTTTTATCATAAAGTGCTTTTTCAACCAAAGCTTTGGTTTCATTGACTTTCTGGCCAAACACAGGTCTTTCTTCTTGTGGAAGATCTCTGAGTTTACCCATCAAAAGCGAAATTTCACCTTTCTTGCTTAAGTATTTGACTCGGATGACATCAAGCGCCTGCAGATCTTCTGCTTGCTCGACTTCAGCGAGTGCGCTGATTCCCAAATTGTTTAAATGTTCAATCATCTTTTCTCTCCTTAATTTTGATTAAAAAAAGTCCTTAGATATGCTCTAAGGACGAATCTTTTCGTGGTACCACCTTAGTTCTAGAGAAAATCTCTAGCACTCGAAATCCTTAACGCGGATGAAACGGATGTGATTGGCATCTCTCAGAGAACGAATTCATTTAACGTATTTGGCATAGATTCCACCATCCTATGCTCTCTAGACAACATCAGTTAAACTACGCTTTCCCTTCGTCGATTTGTTTTTTTTAGTTTCTTCTCGAAGCTAAAATCGCTAAAAATCTTAAGAGTTCAATGTAAATCCAAACGATCGTGACCATCAGGCCAACTGCGATGATCCATTCATAAGTCTTATCTGCACCGCCTTTGACAACAGCTTCAGCGTTATCAAAATCAATGGCAAGCATCAAAGCACCAACGATGATCATAATTCCAGTGACCAATAAAGCGATTGGAACATTTGAGAAAATGGCATTGCTTGAACCACCAAATAAGTAAATGATTCCGAAAATAACCATGAAAAGCAAAATAGACATCATGATGCCATACATCACTTTTCTAAATCGTGGTGTAACGCGGATGGTCTTACTGGAATACAGGAAGAGCATCACTGTAAAAATTGAGACAGTTCCCAGAACAGCAGCAAGTGCTACACCAGGATAGAGTGTATCAATCAGCATCGTGATCACACCTAAAAGCACGCCTTCAGAAAGTGCATAAAGAATACCAAATGGCATTGCCATTCTTGGGCTAAAGCTGGCAACCATAACAGATACGAATGCCACAATCATCGACGTGATTAGCAAAGCATAAAGGGAATTTACTGGTACATAGTTCAGTGCCAGATATCCTGATAAAACGGCAGTGAGCAATAAGCCAGCAGTCTTTGTGACGATTCCGCGATAGCTTGCTGTTTCGCTTCCGACATAGGTTTCA
>QKIB01000089.1 GCA_003249785.1 Acholeplasmatales bacterium | reverse complement strand
CCCAAGGATATAAAGGTGACATCTTTATGTTGGATTTAAGTTATCTACCACTCTACATTCTTGGTTTTTTCACTTTTGGTATATATTGGCTATGGGTATATCCAAGACACATGACAGCACGCGTCTTGTATTTTACAGAAATTTATGAAGTGAATTATCCATCATCAAAAATGATTGAAGAATAAATTCACATGTCAAAGTAATATAATTAAAGAAGCAATTCTATTGCTTCTTTATCATATATAGGAGGCAGTATGAAATCAGAAAAATGGATGGTTGAACATATTCAAGATCTCAAAGGCAAAGTCATCATCGTTACAGGTGCAAATTCAGGACTGGGTTTTGAAGCAGCAAAAGTATTTGCCAAGAAAGATGCAACAGTGATTCTTGCTTGTAGATCCATAACTCGTGCAGAAACTGCCAAAGAAAAAATCATGAAAGTATATCCGAAAAGTCAATTAATGATTATTCCATTGGATCTTGAAAGTTTTGAATCTATCAAAGTATTTGTAAATATATTCCAACAGAAATTTACTCGATTGGATGTTCTTTTGAATAATGCTGGTATCATGACTGTTCCATATGGGAAAACTGAAGATGGACTTGAAAGACAAAATGGAATCAATCATTACGGTCATTTCGCTTTGACAGCACAGTTGTTTCCTTTACTCAAAAAGACAGCAGGTTCTCGAATTGTCAATGTCAGCAGTGTTGCTCATCGTATGGGTAAAATGAATTTTGTTGATCCCTTATTTGAAAAACAGAGATATTCTAAATTCAAATCCTATGGTCGAAGCAAACTTTCCAATCTTCTATTCACCTATGAACTTGATCGTAGAATCAGAGAAAAGGGGTTGGATATCAAAGTTTTAGCAGCACATCCTGGAGTTGCAGATACATCCTTGATGCGTTATATGAATATCAATGGGATTTTAAAACCTCTTTATCGACTTTTTGCTAAATTCATCAATACAGCCTATACTGGTGCACTTCCTGAAATCAGAGCAAGCGTCGATCCAGATGTGCAAAGTGGCACATATTATGGTCCGAAAGGTCTACCGTTCACTAAGAAAAAACCAGTTGTGGTCAAGTCTAACAAAGCATCCCATCGAGTTGATTATGCCTTAAAACTTTGGGAACTCTCAGAGAAAATAACCAACCAAAAGTTTGAATTTTGATCGATTTGTTAGAAAAAGTAACTCATAATCGATGTTTCAATGTAAAAAGAATGTAAAGTTTCTATTCAACTTGACAAACCCCATGAAAAGCGTATAATTTTAAACGGTACGAAGGAGATGACGTTATGAAATTAGTCGTATATATCATGCACGACCAGTCATTGCTAGACAAATTTTTAGTTTTATTAAAAGACAACAACATTAAAGGGGCAACCATTTTAAACGGGACAGGAATGGCTCGTAAATTGATTGCTAACGACGATATGGAATTCATCGGTTCACTCAAGGTTTTGTTTGATAATCCGAGAGTGGAATCTCATGTGATTCTCATGGCTCTTGAAGACGCACAAGCAAAAGTCGCAATCGATATCATTCATCAAGTTGCTGGTGACATGACCAAACCAAACACAGGTATTTTATTCACAGTACCTATTGATTACTTCGAAGGTAACAAGAATTAGGGGTCAACGGATTTGGATATAACACCTTTATTTTATGCTGGATTAATGATTGCAACTGGTTTGATATTCGGCAAAATTGCAAAAGTTGTCAAACTTCCTAATGTCACAGGATATTTGATTGGCGGGGTTCTTGTTGGACCCAGTGTTTTAGGGTTGTTGGATCAATCTTTCTTTTCTGGATTGGAATTGATTTCAACTGCAGCATTAGGCTTTATTGCATTTTCAATTGGTAATGAATTCAAGCTCTCTTACTTTAAGAGAGTAGGACCTGGTCCTATCATTATCGCTTTCTTTGAAGCATTCTTCGGTGTCATGTTTGTTTTTGCGATGCTGATCTTATTCTTCACATTGAAACATGATTTATCATTAGATAACATCAGATTCTCACTAGTCTTATCTGCTGTAGCAGCAGCAACAGCGCCTGCATCGACTGTTTTGGTCATCAGACAATACAAAGCAAAAGGTCCTTTGACAGAAACCTTGCTGAGTGTTGTTGCTATTGATGACTCTGTTGCGATTGTCCTGTTTGGAATCTTCGTAGCGATTGCAAACGCACTCAATCCTGCTGCTGAACATACATCGCTATTTCACCAAATTTCTGAACCATTTCTAGAAATTCTAATTTCTTTAGGTGTTGGTGGCGTGTTCGGTCTAGTTGTTCATTATGGAACACAATGGTTCACTGGACGAGGTAATCGAATCAGTTTGGTGATTGCAGTCTTGTTCATGACCTTATTTGTCGCCAATTGGTTAGGTGGATCATCACTACTTGCTAGTATGGTCGTCGGCGCAATCTTTGCAAACATGTCAACCAAATATGAAGAAGTCAATGGCTTGATTTACTTTGTCACACCACCTATCTTCATTATCTTCTTTGTTTTAAGCGGTGCAGAGTTACAACTCTCGGTACTCCTTAGTATCGGAATGATTGGTGTCATCTATGCATTATTTAGAGTATTTGGTAAAATCTTTGGTGCCTGGTTTGGTGCAAAGATTTCACATTCGGAACCAGTTGTTGCAAAATATCTAGGGTATGCATTGATTCCACAAGAAGGGGTCTCTATCGGGCTAAGTATTGCTGCAGCAGCTGCATTATCAGGTACAGCAGGTGACTTAGGCGTTAAAGTCAGAGTAGTTATCTTAGCAACAGTCTTAATTTATGAATTGATTGGACCAGTTGTCACAAAGATTATCTTGAAAAAAGCAGGAGAAATCACGGTTGCTGGTTAAAAATGAATCCTTTCCTCATCATCTTTGGATGGTGAGGATATTTTTTATCATTTTGAACATCAAATCAATTTCTTTTTGCTATAATGAAAACACGAGGATGTGAGCATATGTCAGAAAGATTCAAAGATGGTTTTGCAAATGTTGCAGTTGCAATCGCAAGACCTATTGTCAATTTTTTAATGAAAAGAGAAATCAAAGTGGTTGCTACTGGTGAGAAGATTACGAAAAAAAGAGATCCTTTCATCATGATCAGCAATCATTTCAATACATGGGATAGTTTTGTCGTCATGCAGAATATCAAATATCCTATTCGTTTTGTCGCAACACAAATTGCTTTTTTAGACAAAGGCAAAAAATTCGGGATGGGTGTTTTGGCACGCGCCATACCAAAAAGAGTTGGTAAACTGGATATGGTTGCTACCCGAAAAATGTTTAACTATCTAGAAAAGGGATATGCGATTGCTCTATTTCCTGAAGGAGATAACACTTTTTATGGAGAAACCCTTGATATTTTTGAAAGCACTGGGAAGTTACTTAAAAAAGCAAACGTCGATGTGATTTTGGTCAAACAAAAAGGTGGATATCTCACACAACCCAGATGGGCAGACTATTTTTCCAAAAAAGGAGTCACTTATACAGAAACCAAACTGTTCTTAAAAAAAGAAGACTTGAAGAAACATACGGCTTCTGAAATCAATCAAATGGTTGAAAAAGCACTGTATCACAATGACTATGATTTTCAAAAAGAACACATGATTCCATTTGTCAGACCAAAAAGAGCAGAAGGTATCGAACGTCTGGTTTATTATTGTAATGTTTGTGGTGGCATCATGACAGTTTACGGCAAAGACGATGATATTTACTGTGAGAAATGTGGTCAAATCGGTCATATCAATCAATATGAATTGATTGAAGGCAACGCCTTAGATAACTTGGTCGACTATACCAAACTTCAATATCGTCATATTGATGAAGTCATCCAGTCAACATTCAGCTTCGATGTCACACTCAATCTGGTTGACACAAAGAAGATCAAAAACCATAAAATCGGTGATTTCAAACTCAGCTATGAAAACCAAACACTCACGTTAAAAAACGATAAAGAAACCTATACATTCGATATGAAAAAAATCAAATCACCTGTCAATACGATGAGAAACAGTTTCAGTTTTGACTATGACCATCAGACCTTCAATTTCACCAATATAAGACATCAATTTGTTTTATATGAAATGCTAAGATATCTCAATGGAAGTTATAAAAAAAGCCAAGAAAAAATGGAACTCAACTAAGTTCCATTTTTCTTTGGTTTGATGAGATTTAGTCAGATTCAAGAACCATCAGCTTGGTTTTGACACCATCAATTGCATTGAGTGCTTCTTCAAGTGCCTGGATTTCTTCTTTTGTACCATCCAACTTGAGTAGAAGTAATGCATCTTCAGCACATACACCTTTGGTTTCATGTAAACCCAAGCGCATACTGATGATACATCCATGGTCTGTCAATACTTGTTGAACATCTGTAGCTTCTTTAGATCTTTGACTGATTATCACACCTAAAATCACATAACCGTTCATCGATTGACTCCTTTCCTGATGTCTATAGTTTATCATAAATCAAGTAGGATTGTTTCATTTTTATAGCAATATAATTTGTTAAATCAGTCCATAAAAATGAGTGAGTGATTTGATTAACAATCTAAATTGTAAATGTTATAATTGGAACTGGAGGTATAGTTATGAATATTAAATCTAAAACTTTTTTCGCGGAATTGTTTGGTACATTCGTTTTGGTGTTAATGGGGACTGGAGCAGCGGTTTTATCAGGTGGTAACATTTTAGTTACTGCATTTGCATTTGGTATTTCTGTGATTACGATGGCATTTGCCGTTGGTCATATTTCAGGAGGTCATTTCAATCCTGCTGTTTCATTTGGTATGTTTCTTCGCAAAAAGATTGATGCGAATCAATTTGGCATTTATGTGCTTGCGCAATTTGTAGGTGCGACAATCGCTTCAGCATTCTTAGTGTTCATCTTCAATTCATCAGCGATGCTGGGACAAAATGTCGTGAATGCAACCCTTGTAGGCAGCAATTTTTCTGGATTGCTCAAAGGCTTGCTCGTTGAAGTTGTTCTAACATTCATTTTTGTCTCTGGTATCATTGGTGTGACAAGAAACGAAAAAACACAACCTTATGCAGGGTTTGTCATCGGATTTATGCTGATGGGTGTCATTTTCTTAGGGTTCACCATCACTGGTGTTTCTGTCAATCCTGCAAGATCCTTTGGTCCTGCATTGTTCGCTGGTGGTGACGCTCTTAGTCAATTATGGATCTTCATCGTTGGTCCGTTGTTAGGTGGCGGCTTAGCAGCACTTGTTGCTAAAGTGTTTGATTAATTCTCTCAATCTAAAATACCTTCATCCAAGTGATGGGGTATTTTTTTATTTTATATGATAAATCATATAGAATGTTTCAATCATGTGCTATACTAGATATGCAATCGATGAAATCAAGACAAAAACGTTAAAGTTTAAAGGAATTCATCAATTCTATATTTGCAATAAAGGAGAAACCATGTTAGTTGCATTTGCATGTTCAGGAAAAATGCTATCGAGCCATTTTGGTCATAGTGAATCTTTTTGTTTGTATGAATTGAATCAAGGTGAAATGATACCTATTGATCAGATAGAAAACCCAGGTCACAGACCAGGATTCCTTCCTGTTTTTCTCAGTGATTTAGGTGTTAAAACGATTGTAGCAGGTGGTATGGGTGCAAGTGCTCAACGCTTGTTTCAAAATCAAGGTATAGAAGTTATCATCGGTCATCAAGGATTGGTCGAAGATCTCGTTGAGAAGTTTGCAAAAGGTGAACTTATTTCTACAGAAGAAGTCTGTGAAGGACATCACGATGATCACCATCACCATCATGATCATGAAGATGGGCATCATCACCACTAGATTCACTTAAACTTCCACATCAAGCGGAAGTTTTTTTATCGAAAAAAGCAGAACATGTTATACTTGAATTATCAGAAAGAAGAAATAAAATGAAGGCAAATGAACTTAAAAATGCATTTGAATCCGCGTTTGATCTGGTAGCTTTGATTGACAGCCATAGCTATGCAAGAGCAGCTCAAAAAAAACACAAAGACATCCCTGAAATCCCGTATGAGACGATGGTTGTTTTAGGCTTGGCTTATCCTAAACGTATGATTAAACATACCAAGACACATTTGGTTCCTTCCTTTTATACATTTGGAAAAGACTATCATCAGGTTTTAGGTGAACGAATCGAAAAAGTAATGCATGATTTGCCATTTGCATATACCTATGGTGTTGATAATCATCCCCATGATGAACGTTTGGCAGCAACCCTAAGTGGACTCGGTTATTTTGCGAAAAACCAACTTATCATTAGCAAAACCTATGGATCATATTTCTTTTTAGCAATTGTTTTTATCGATTTCAAATTGGATAGACAGATAGTTTTGGAGGCTAATGAAGATTGTGGATCATGCACAAAGTGCATAGAAGCATGTCCGACGCATGCTTTAAGTGAAGAAGGATATGATATCAATCGCTGTATCAGCGCCTTCAATCAATCCAAAAAGCCACTCACAGAGTTTGAGATGAATAAGAACTATATCTTGTTTGGGTGTGATATCTGCCAAATGGTATGTCCAAAGAATATCAACAAAGGGACGAAAGTTCATCCTGAATTTGAACTCAATGGTAAAGAAATGGTATCAATTACGGACTTGTTTAGTGATTCTGATCGTGAGTTTAAACATAAATATCAAGATATGTCTTATCTGTGGAAAGGCAAGACGATCTTGATGCGAAACGCATTACTTTTACTAAAAAAACAGAAAAATACCGCCTATAACGATTTGATCGAACAAAGTTTAACGAAAACAAGCGCTCCTTGGTATCTAGATAATGCAGTTCAAATTCTTGAAATACTGAAAAAAGAAAAAAAGATGTCATGATTTGGCATCTTTTATATTTAAGACTCAATCTTGGATTCACTTGTAAACAAATGTCTTAAGAAAGATTCCTTATGATTGAGAAATTGTTTAAGCAACGCTACGGATTCGATATCTTCATATTGAATTTCATGTAGACCGGATTCATCAATCAAAAATATTTGTGCATAAGGAATCGCCATGATTACTGGAGAGTGTGTTGCGATGATGAATTGATTGTCATCACGTACACTTTGATCAATAATTGATATCAAAGCAAGTTGGTTCTGAATCGATAATGGCGTTTCTGGTTCATCAAGAAGATAGAGTTCATGTTTTCGCATTCTTGATTTAAAAAAATCAAGATAGGCTTCACCATGAGAAGACTTGAGCAAATCCTTTTCATGCAGATTTTCGATTTCATGAAGAGTTCGAGCATGTGGCATAGATGCAAGACTTTTAGATAAAGCGGACTTGTTTTGATAGTCGCGTTCAACACGTTTGAGCTCCTGCTCTGCCTCTATTTTTTGTCTTTCGAGTTCATGGATGTAGGATGTGAAATCCTCAGCAGAAAAGAAGAAACCTTTTGGCTTTTGTAAGTGATAAGTCAAGTTCATGTCTTTCGCTTGTAGCTTTATAGCTTCATCTTGAAAAATAGTTGACTTGGACCGGATACGCACCAAATTTAGGGATTGATGGATCAACTCGATCAATGTTGATTTGCCTGATCCATTTTCTCCAACTAGGATGACGATAGGTGAGTTGAACTGAATTTTCGATCCGAAAAAAGGCAAATCAAAGGGGAATACCTTATTGTTTCTTTGTTTCAATTCAATCGACTTAAGCGAAATCATGAGATGCCTCCCAACTTAATAAAACCTTAAACTGGATTCAATGATATCCCAGTATCGATTGACATCAATCGCTGTAGCAACATATGTATTTTTCGGCAATTTCAAATAATCAAACTGGTCGCAATTCGTTCTTCCATAACTTGAACCACCAGAAATGTCGATATCACAATGCATGAAATCTAGCTTGCAGACTTTAGGATCAATCAGATATGCAATAGTCACCGGATCATGAAGTGGACCACCTTCGAATCCAAAAACCTGCTTTTGGGTTGCATTGAAAAAGGTCATGAGTTTGACAAAAAGCTCCGAGGATTTAGTTTGTATTTTATGCATTCTTTGGACCACTTCTGGTAACACAAGAACCTTTCTGGTGACATCAAGTCCGAACATTTTTACCGTACATCCTGAAGAAAATACGATGTGCGCAGCTTCTGGATCAAACTGGATATTGAATTCAGCAGCAGGTGTAACATTGCCATAGGCAATGGATCCACCCATTAGAACAACCTCTTCGATATGATCTTTAATGCTTGGTTCCATTTTCAAAGCAAGTGCCAGATTGGTCATCGGACCTGTTGTGACAATCGTCAGTTTATCTTGACTTTGCATCAAAGTTTCAATCATAAAAATGACAGCATGTCTAGGATCATATGTTCTTTGAAGGGGATCAAAATCAAAGCCATCTAACCCAGACTCACCATGGATGGCAGGACAGACTTCAGCTTGTTTGATTAAAGGTTCTGATGCACCTAAACAGACGGGAATATCCAGACCTAAATATTGAACCAGGTTCAGTGCATTTCTTCCAGTTTTTTCGAGTGTTTGGTTTCCACTTTCAACGGTAATGCCTAATAAATCTATCGCAGGATTTTTTCCGGCTAAGATGATTGCAATGGCATCATCGTGACCCGGATCACAATCTAAAATGATTTTTCTTGGTTTCATAGAATCACCTCATGTCTTTGATAAAAATATTATATCATTCTCATTTGGAATGAACAACATTGATTCTATATGAAATAAAAAACTCTCTAAAGAGAGCTTTTTGTTAAACTTAATATGTGAATGAATCATTAATATGCAAAACAACACATTCTGTTGTCTTTGATTTAAGTTTATCAGCAAATGCATTTAAATCTGTTGAGGATTGATGCATTGGAATAACAATCTTTGGATTGATGATGGAAGTTGCTTCTAAAGACTCACCTAAATCCATGACGTAAGTCCCTCCGATTGGCAAGAATGCAATATCAATATCTCCAAGATCATGCATTTCAGGTATGACATCCGTATCTCCTGCAAAATAAAGTGTTTTTCCGCCAATATGAAATAGAAAACCTAAGAAAATATCACGTTGATGAAATTTCTTGGTTGAATGACCAGCTTCCGTATTGTATGCATATAAGGTATCAACAGAAAATAATCCAAGATCAATATGTGTATTGGGTCTAACGAGTTGTGCATTGGTTGGTAAATCATTGATACAAGATAGTGATGCAATAATCTGTGTTTCCGGTTTAATCAACCGGTCAATCGTTTCCTTTCTGATGTGATCTTGATGGACATGAGAGACAAACAAATAATCTGCTTGCTCCTTTAGATGTTTAGGATCGACGCCTAAACTGTCAAAATAACCAAAATAACCGGGATCTATATGAATGACTTTTTTTTGATATGTCAATTTGAACCATGAACTATCTGATAAACGTGTAATCTCTAATTGATGCATCATGTAAAATCTCCTTTTCCATTATTTATATGGACAGTATATCATCACTCATTCCGATATTGAAACGATAGGCTTTCTTTGAAGGCTTAAAGGATTGTATTGCAATGTAAAAATTATAAATTTATGATGGGATTATTCCTAGATTTATGTTACAATAAATGCAAATGACATAAAGGGGGCTTTATCATGTGGTGGGAATCTTTAAGCGGATTTCAACAAACGATGTTTGTTATCGCAGTGACTGCAAGTGCTGTGATGCTTATTTTTGTTTTTCTCATGCTGATTGGAATGGATCATTCAGATTTCGATGGCATTGATGCTCCGGATATCTCCGTAGACTCAATCAATGATGAACCATTTTCGGCAGTAGGTGGTTTCAGAGTTTTATCAGTTCGTAGTTTTCTCGCTTTTGTCAGCATCGGTGCATGGGCAGCATTCTTGAGTGCTAAATCGATGGATATTTTATGGGCAGTCTTATTGGGAATCCTATTTGGATCGATTGCTGCGGTTCTAGTAGCTTGGGCATTTAAAGCTCTTTATAGACTGGAATCTTCAGGTAATTTGGTTTATGAGAATTCAATTGGGAAACTAGGGACGGTCTATATGCGTATTCCTAAACAAAAAAGTGGTAAAGGTAAAGTAACCTTGGTCGTACAAGAACGCTTGATTGAAGCGGATGCCATCACAGATGAAGATCAAGATATCATGCCTAAAACACAAATTGAAGTGATTGATGTAGTTGACACAACAACACTTGTCGTCAAAACAAAATAAAGGAGAAGAAAGATGCAGTTTATTATTTACAGTACGTTCAGTGATTTGATTGGACCTATTATTACCGTTTTGATTATTTTATTTTCAATTCTGGCATTCGTTGTTGCCAGAATCAAAAAGTGTCCTTCGGACAAAATTTTGGTTGTCTATGGTAAAGTCGGAAATAATACGGATGGATCTCACAAATCCGCATTATGTATGCATGGTGGCACGAAGTTCATTATTCCATTTATTCAAGCTTATCAATTCTTGGATTTGACACCAATGTCCATTCAGGTTGACCTCACCAATGCACTTTCTAGACAGAACATTCGTATTGATGTTCCTTCAAGATTTACCGTTGGTATTTCTACAGAAACAGGTGTCATGCAGAATGCTGCAGAAAGACTTTTAGGACTTAAGATGAATGAAATTCAAGAATTAGCGAAAGATATCATATTTGGTCAGTTGCGTTTGGTTATTGCAACCATGGATATTGAAGAAATCAATACCGACAGAGACAAATTCCTTGAAGCTGTTTCAGGAAACGTGGAGACCGAACTTAAAAAAATTGGATTAAGACTCATTAACGTCAATGTCACAGACATCAACGATGAATCAGGCTATATTGAAGCACTTGGTAAAGAAGCGGCATCCAAAGCTATCAATGATGCGAAAAAGACTGTTGCAGAAAAGAACAGAGATGGTTCCATCGGTGAAGCAAATGCTGTCAGAGACCAAAGAATTCAGGTTGCAGAAGCAAATTCTAAAGCTATTGAAGGTGAAAACAAATCCCTTGGGGAAATTTCACAGACCAACGCTACACGTCGTGAAATTGAAGCTGAATCATTAAGAAGAGCTATGGCAGCAGAAAAAATAGCTGCAGCTAAAGCATTAGAAGATGCATATGTCGCTGAACAGCAAGCAGAAATTGCACGTGCTACACGTGAAAAAGCGACACAGGAAGCAGACATTATCGTTAAAACTGAAATTGATAAACAAAGAGTTGTCATCAACGCTGAAGCGATTGCTGAAGAAACCAGAAGAAAAGCCAAAGGGGAAGCAGATGCAATCTTTGCTCGTTTAGACGCTCAAGCGCGTGGTAGTTATGAAATTTTAACGAAGCAAGCTGAAGGGTTTAAGAAAATTGTTGATGCAGCAGGGAATGATCCTGATTCAGCTGTGAAGATGTTGATTGCAGATAAATTAGAAAAACTGGTTGCTATTCAAGTTGAAGCTATCAAGAACCTTAAGTTTGATAAGGTCACAGTTTGGGATAGCGGATCTAAAGACGGATCCACATCAACTGCGAATTTTGCTTCCAACTTAATGAAATCCATTCCTCCAATGAAAGAATTGTTTGAAATGGCTGGACTCGAGTTGCCTAAATATTTAGCAACAGATCTTCAAGAAAAAGCAGAAGTCACTGTTGAAACTAAAGAGGTAGAACCCAAAGTAGTTAAAGAACCAGAAGTTAAAGCAACAAAAGAAACCAAATCAAAATAAATTTATAACAAAAAATATGAAAAGACTATGATCGATGATGATAGTCTTTTTTTATATTATTTCTATCAAATCATCCTATTTATAAGGCTAAATAGAAACATTTTCATTTAATTTGCATGATGAAATCAAAACAGATATACTCGAAAGGGTGAAGGAGTGAAGCCATGTTTTCTATTGAAATCTTACCAGGATTTGTTCTGGGCATCAGAGAAGGTTTAGAGGCTTTTTTAGTCATAGCAATTATGCTTGAATATTTAAATAAATCCAATCGTCAACATGATAAAAAATATGTCATGCAAGGGCTACTGATAGGGTTAGTCATCTCCATCGTATTTGGCGTTTTGCTGTTTGTCGCATCACGCTTTGTTCAATCTGGTGAATCTAATCTTTCAAAATTATGGGAAGTGATTGCATCTTTGATTGCTTTGGGACTGATAACAACATTCTTAGTCTTCACATTAAAGAATAGTGAAAATATCAGCGATGAAATCAAAGGAAAAATGAGCATTCGACTCACCAAAAAAGCCATCATTTCACTTGCTTCTATCATGATCGCTAGAGAAGGCGCTGAAGTTGTCTTATTTGTGATTGCATCTGTCGATCAGACTTTATATTCCATAGGAGCAATCATTGGTGTTTTATTTTCTGGAATATTAGCCTATTTGATTTATAAATCACTTTTCAAGATCAATCTAAAAGTCTTATTCAATATCACGATTTTATACTTAATTTTGCAAGCAGGATTTCTATTAGGATATAGCTTTCATGAATTAATCTCATACTTTAGTGCTGAACAACTGATTTCATCCAATCATTGGATTTTCAATCAGCTATTCAATTTATCAGGAACTTTCCTGGATCATAAAACGCAACCCGTTGGGATTGCACTGTATGCCTTAATTGG
>QKIB01000045.1 GCA_003249785.1 Acholeplasmatales bacterium | reverse complement strand
GTCTTGAACCATTTGTTGTTGATTTGATCAACTTCCATATGCTCAAAGGCGAAAACCATATTCAGTTCTTTTCTCTCTGGTAAGATCAAATCATTGGCTTGATCTGTAGTTACCATCACGGTTTCACCCACGGTAAAACAATCATATTTGTCAAGAACATCATGACGTAATGTTCTTAGAACTTCATGACATCCTTCTTGTGAATGGTAATGCTCTTTTCCAGTTAAGACCAATCGTTTCTTTCCATTTTCTAGTGAGGTTTTATAGATGATGTTGATGACATCACAACGGAATCCATAGATCCCTTTTTTTAACCAATAGTGCATGATCTTTTCTATCTCTTCTAGAACTTTTGGATTCTTCCAATTGAGGTCTGGTTGTTTCTTTGTGAAAAGATGTAGATAATAACTATCGCCTACTTTTTCCCATGTGGTTCCGCTGAAAAACCCACTCCAATTGTTGGGTTTGTCTTTCCAGATGTAATAGTCACGATAAGGGCTTTCGGGGTTTTTACTTTCTATGAACCACTTGTGTTCATCGGATGTATGATTGATTACGAGATCCATGATGATCTTCAAGCCTTTTTCATTTGCCTTTTCAATCAACATATCCATATCATCCATAGTGCCATATTCGGGATTGATATCCAGATAATCACTGATATCATAACCATTATCATCATTGGGAGAACGATAAACAGGGGATAACCATAAGATATCCACACCTAAGTCTTTTAAATAATCCAATTTGGAAATGATGCCTTGAAGATCTCCAATACCATCCCCGTTGCTGTCTTTAAAACTCCGAGGATAAATCTGATAAACAATACCTTTTTTCCATAATTCGGACCGTTTCATAACTTCTCCCATCAAACGCTTATATTATCTTTATTATATACCAAAAACAATGGAAACTCTATGAGGTTTTTCATAAGAAAAAGGTTGTTCCCACGGAAACAACCTTTGGTTAAGTCTTACTTGAATGTTTTAAGTGCTTCTAATAAATCTTTAAGAGGTAATCCGACAATCGTGAAGAAATCCCCTTTGTAGTGGTCAACAATCTTTCCGCCTTCACCTTGGATGGCATAAGACCCCGCTTTATCCATCGGTTCTCCTGTCTTGATATAGTCTTTGATTTCCAGATCAGATAGATGTTTGATGGAGACATCGGTTGCTGAAACAAATGAATGGATTTTCTCGCCTTTGACCAGTGCAACCCCCGTATAGACCGTATGTCTTTCTCCTGATAAGAGTTTAAGCATGCGATACGCATCTTCTTCATCCGTTGGTTTGCCCAAGATCTTATTCTCAAAAACAACAATGGTATCTGCGCCGATTACAATGTCTTCAGGATGTTTCGAAGCGACGTGGATGGCTTTCATTTTGGCTAATTCAACAACCAATTCGTTCGGTTTAAGTTTTTCATCAACATGTTCTTCCAAGTGACTTGGTTCAACGATGAAGTCAAGTCCCGCTTCGCGAAGAAGCTTCTCTCTTCTGGGTGAACTACTCGCTAATATGAGCATTGAAGAACCCCCTTTGCTGTATCATATTATAACACATCTTCAAGGATTATTCGCAAATATTTTATACGCTGCATGATATAATGAATGTAGACGAAAGAGGTGAAATCATGAACAAGATCATTTCGATCCTAAAAAACGAATGTCAGATCGAATCCAAAGCCACACTGATTTTATCAGTGAGTGGTGGCGTTGACTCGATGGTTTTGTTGTCAATGCTCACCAAAAGTCCTTATCAGATCGCTGTGGTTCACTTCAATCATCAGAAACGCTATCAGTCATTGATTGAAAAAGATCTCGTCAAAGCGTATTGTGAAAAAAATGAGATTCCATTCCATTATTATACGATTTCAGTTAAAACTGGTAACTTCCATCACCAAGCGCATCAGATGCGCAATTTCTATTTGAATGAAGTCGCTAAAATGTATCAAACGCCTTATATCCTAACAGCGCATCATCTCGATGATCTTTTTGAAAATATCTTAATCAAACTCACTAGAGGTTCGAATCTTTTGGGATATGCAGGTATGCAAATGATTCATCATGATCATGAATTTACTTATATCAAGCCATTACTAACTATGTCTAAGGAAGAAATCATAGCGTATGCGGCTGAACATCATATTGAATATTTACAGGATGAATCCAACAATGAAGATTATTATCTTCGCAATCGTTACAGACATGCTGTAGTCCCCATCATGAAACAAGAAAACGAGAAGTTACTCGATCAAGTCATGCAATACAATAAGCAAGTCACTCATGCGTTTGAATTCATCCGAAAAACCACACAATCCATCATGAAAAAAGATCATGTCATTCATATTCCACACTTCGTGACCTACGATGAAGCCATCCAAGATGACATCATCGCTTATCTGATCGAAAATGAGCATTTGACCTTATCCTTTGAAATCATTCAAAAAATTAAAAAAATCCTTTTATCCAAGAAGCCAAATCAGATGTTCAAGCTCAGTAAAGATCATGTTTTCATCAAAGCATATGACCAAGCTTATATCAAGGTATTATCTGTTGTTAAAGCCATTAGAATCAAAGTCGCTGAAGGGGAAAACAATCTATTAAATATGGCTATTTTCACATTTTTACCCAAAACAGAGACGAATACTGAAGAATTTACCAAATTATGTTATAATAAATTAGCATTTCCTCTATGGCTTAGACATAGAGAAGACGGAGACTTATTAGCCTTTGATTATGGGCATAAAAAGTTGAAAAAATTGTTGATTGATGCGAAGGTTCCCAACGAAGAAAGAAAGAAACTTTGGGTCCTGACTGATAACGATGACCGGATCCTTTGGGTTGAAAACTATTATCTTAATCAAACCTTAGGTGATGCTAAAACACTATACTTCCAATTCAAAGGGGAAACTAAACATGCGAAATGACATCGCTAAAATTCTCGTATCAGAAACTGAGATTGCTGAAATTTGTGAAAGACTGGGCAAACAACTCACCGTTGATTATCAAGATAAAGAACCCATTCTTGTTGGATTGCTAAAAGGCTGCATGCCTTTCATGTCTGATTTAACCAGACACATTGATTTGATGTTTGAAGTTGCTTACATGTCTGTTTCAAGTTATCATGGTGGCATTGCTTCTTCTGGTGATGTTAAAATCAAGATGGACTTAGATATTTCCATCAAAGGCAGAGATGTCTTAATCGTTGAAGACATCGTTGATACAGCCAATACCATCGTCACCATCATCGAACTCTTTAAACATCGTGGCGCAAAATCCGTCAAGATGGTTACACTCTTAGATAAGCCAGAAGGCAGACAGAGACCCTACCAACCTGAATACGTTGGAAAGGTAATTCCAAAGGAATTTGTTGTAGGCTATGG
>QKIB01000077.1 GCA_003249785.1 Acholeplasmatales bacterium | reverse complement strand
TCGAATAAATATAAAATATATAAAAAAGATTTATTGCTCAATAAGTATAGAAATACTAAACAAAGTATTTTTTATATAATTGATTAAATAAAAACTAACTCTTTCGAGCTAGTCTTTTATTCTTAGTTCTTTATTGCTGATTTTTCTATTTTTTTGAAGTAAGCTTCGACTTGTTCTTTTTGTTCTTTTTTAGATTCTTTCATATGATAGAGATTTGCATCTGCTTCTTTTAATACAGTTGAAAATTTCATAGAGACTGTTTTTCTAGATGCGATGCCATATGAGAAATTGACTTGTTTAATAGGGTCATCATCATGACCTTCTTCTGTTAAACTCTTTGCAATCAGCTGGAGATAATCATCATCACCATTCTTTGAAATGAGCAGAAACTCATCACCACCCATTCGGATTGGTGTCAAGCCAGAGTCTCTCATGCAAGCTTTCAATAGCATATTAGAAAAGTTAATTAAGAGTTCATCGCCAGACTTATGTCCAAGGTAATCATTGTGAAGTTTCAATCCATCCATATCGAAGATTATTAACCCAAATTTCTTCACTTCATTTTCAATGATAGGAATTTGATTTTCGAAATAATTTCGGTTATATAAACCAGTCATAAGATCGTGTGACATGATACGATCCATCTCACTGATCAGTTTAATGTCTGAGGTCTCATCATATAGCAATGTCATCTTTCCAAAATACTTGAAATGAGGCATTTTGATTCTTTGTTCTTTAATATTGAAATAGCGTTTTTCTGGATCAAATTCATTCGGCAATTGATCATCTGTTTTAAATAGAATTGCTTTCATTTCGAGGAGTTTTTTGACTTCTGCTAACTTGATTTCTTCATGCATGATTTCAGGATAATTTTCCTTCATGTTATCAGAACAGTCAACGACTATTCCACGTTGATCAGAGATGATATACATTTCTCTAATTCGACTCAGAATATCTCGATTACGATTTGCATCAATAATCAGATTCAAATCTCTGCTCTTGAAGATATCAAACATGATGGTTGCAGCAATAACGATGAAAATGTAAGTTGGATCAATAATAAATGGCGAAAAGAAAATGTGAATGATGTTCATGATGATTCCAAAGATGATACTGATTGAAACAAGTAAGAATGGATAGATGTCTTTTTCCTTTTTGAAGTTCTTCATGAAATCAACGAGTAGATCATAAAATCCCAGAAACAATAAAATATAACAGACAATCGTGTGAATGTAAAAGAATGGTCCGATCGTTGCAGTAGAAAACGATGCTGTCGTAATACCAGGAACCAAATTGATGTCTAGCAAGAGGTGATGAAACATATTGGTCATCGACAATCCAAAATCAAGGATAAAGAATCCAATCATGAATAGTGCGAGTGCTTTTTTAGTTTCATGATCAAGATACAGTTTGATCGTGAAGTAAAGATAACTAGTGATCATAAAAACCAAAGGATAGACCAAGAACGTCAATTGATAAATGAGAAATTCTTCAATGACGACTTGTCTAAGCAACGTGACCAATGACCAAGCTACTATGACAAAACTGAGATATCTGAAGAATCTGTACTTCTTAAATTTGTTGATCGACTGTAATCGAATCATTAATCGAATGGATAAGAAAATCGTGGTGAGTAGTATCAGCCATAAAAAGATATTCATGTCGTCCTCCTAGCGTGATATGCTACATCCCCCCATATGTTATATACCTCATTATACTACGTATCATTCATTTTAAAAGGGGGGTATGGGTATAAAATAATTAAGAATTTCTTAACTCCAATCAACACATTTCCACATATCATCCATTTTAAACTTTGGATGATTAATTGCTCATCTACAAAATAAAAAGGGCAATGCCCTTTAAATTTCAAGAAAATCAAGGATATCTTGAGTCAACCGATCTGGTACATCGACCAAAGGGGAATGACCACAATTTTCATAAACGATCAGCTCCGAATTGCTCTCTAGTGCTTTAACGTTTTCCATCACCATATACTTAGGAACGACAATATCATGATCACCCCAAGTATGAAGGACAGGACACTTGATCCGATTGATGTTTTGCGTACCAGCATTATAGAAGTTATGTACATCGGACATGTTCAAATTTGCTAAAGCCCAGTCTGCATCGATGAGACACTTCTGTTTCAAAGATTCATCAATCCAAAGTTTGTTGTCTTCGACACTAGGTTTGTTCACTGTATAGATTGTTGCATCAAAGATGTAACTCATGATTGCGAAATTCTGTGTACGTTGAGCTTCTAATAATGGAACGACTTGAATCGGATCTTTTCCTAAAGCATCAGCTGATTCATAAACCTGACCAACTAAAGGTTGCCCCTTTTCATCTTTCTTGAAGATTGGATATCCGCGATGCGTTGTTGAATTGATCAATACAAGTTTTAGTACATCTTTTGGATGATTTGCGGCCATTTCCATCGCAACTCCGCCACCTAATGACCAACCGACAACAAAGGCTTCTTTGATGCCTTTCGCTTCCAAGAACAAATGCATGTCTTTAGCCAAATCTGCAAGACTCGTGATTCTGATATAATAGCTAGAGTCACCATAACCTCTCAGATCAGGTGCAATCACTCTTACGTTTTTTGGTAATCTATTAAGCAGTGGTGTGTAATGTAAACTTGAAGAAAAATTGCCATGAATCAACAGGATGACATTTTCACCTTCACCTTGTTCAATATAGTGAATGACTTCACCATTTTTTAGGGTGATTTTTTTCTTTTCCATTTTAACCTCTTTCTATACGTGATATTCAGTATCGACTGTATTGATGAAACCCAGTACAAGCGAAACAAACAACATTGGGCGTTCATACATGGATGCATGACCAACACCTGGTAAGATGACAAGTTCTGAACCTTCAATCTGTTCATGTAATTCCTTTTGATTTTTCAGAGGTGTTAGTGCATCTTCATCAGCAGCTACAATTAAGGTTGGTGCTTTAATCTCTTTGATCTGTGCACGTGCATCATAGGATTCTGCACTGTTTGTCAGTCTTTCCATGGCATCCAAGAATACCGGATTTGAAAAAACTGGAATTAATAGTTTCTCACGATTTTTCATCCAATCCAATCGCGCTTCATAATAGCTCGGTGAATAGATGACTGGGATAGTTGCCTGATAATAAGTCTGACCATCTCTTGTTCTGCCGATGGCATTCCATTGATGCCCTATCTCAGCAAGCCAAGGTGAAGTATAGGGTGTCGTATTAAATAAAACCAAACGATCAACTAGATAAGGGTATTTGATGGCAAATAGTGTACCAACTTCTCCACCGTAAGAAATGCCTACGATATTGATTTTGTGAATCCCTAAATGTCTCATTAAGGTTTCTAGAACGTCCACTTGAAGATCTAGGGTATAGGCACTGTTTTCAAGTTTATCCGATTGCCCCTGATCAATGAAGTCAACCCGAATGAGTTGATTGTTTGCTGAAAAAGCATGAGCAAAAGGTTCCCAACTTTTCGTTGACATCATGATGCCGTTTAAGATTAGGATCGGTTTGCCTTCACCTTGTGATTCATAATAGATATTTCTTCCTTTATATTTCAGTATAGACATTTTTACACTCCTGGAATATACCCAAGTTTCAAAGCTTCTTGTCGAAGACCATCTCTGAATTTGGGATGTGCAATACTAATCAAGAGTTCAACGCGTTCCATGATGGATGTTCCTCTAAGCGAGACACAACCATATTCTGTGACGACATAATCGACATCAGATCTTGAAAGCGTGACTGCAGCACCTGGTTTAAGGAATGGGACAATCTTAGATATTTCTTCTCTTTCGCCAGTTTCATGATTCTTGACCATAGCTGTCGAATAGAGTGTAATGAAACTCTTGCCACCTTTAGAATTCTGAGCACCGACAGCAGTATCTACTTGTCCGCCAGTACCAGAAAACTGCTTATACCCGATGGATTCGGATGCGCATTGACCCGTCAGATCAACTTCAATGGTTGTATTGATAGAGACTTGTTTGTCATTGAGACCGATGATATGAGGATCATTAACATAGTTTCCATTGAGGACTTCAACGCTTGGATTGTTATCAATGAAATCATACAATTCTTGTGTGCCTAATGCAAAACAACAGACATGTTTGCCAACATGTGTATTTTTCTTCTTGCCATTGGCTGCTCCAGCTTTGATCAAATGCATGAATCCTGTCGTTAACATTTCTGTGTGAATCCCTAAATCCTTTTTATGCAGCAATTGCTGTGCAACCGCATTGGGAATGCCACCGATACCGAGTTGTAAAGTTGATCCGTCTTCAATCTGATCAGCAATGAATTTCCCTATTTTAATATCTTTTTCATTAGGAACAGCATCAGGAAGTGTTGGCGCAGGATAATCCGCTTCGATGAAATAATCTACTTCGCTCATGTGGACTTCTAAATCACCAAAGGTTCTTGGGAAATTCGGATTGATTTCTAAAATAACAGTATCCGCCAAAGCAATAGCTTCTTTTTCATAAACATTGGACAAAGACAATGAAACGTAACCGTGTTTGTCTGGCAGTGTTGCCACTCCGACATAAATATTGGGTCTTGCATGTTCAAAACGCTTACGACCAGCCAAATGCAAATGATTGGGTATAAAACTGATATTGCCGTTATCGGCAGCCTTTCTTAACGAAGGACCATAGAACCAGCTGTCAACTGAAAATGATGATTTATAAATCGGATTGATAAAAAACTCAGCATTTTCAAATGGTAAACAATTTGTGACGCGTACGCCAGATAATTCAGCAGCACGCAAATGCAAATCCCTTAAAAATAATCTTGGTTCAGCTCCGGCCATACCAATGACGATGATATCATTACTCTTTACGAGTTTAATGGCATCCAGAGTTGTAATGGTTTTAGGTGTTTTCATAGTTTGTCCTTTCTAGTTTGTTAGGATGAGGGGAGAGTCTCCTCTCCCCATCATTTTAACATGTTTAAAACTTATTTTGCTTCAATTTCAGCGATTGTTTCAATGTCTCTAACTTTAATCCATGCTGGTGATCCGCTTGTTAAGTCAAGTTGTAATAATGACATGGATGCAATACCCCAACGCTTACCGCCTGTATAATCAATTGTACCGCCCATTGGAATTTGAATTGGAGCAGTTTCCATAGCCTTGATATAAGATTCCCAAGTCAATGTATCTGTACCCACTCTATCAAGTCCTGCTACGAACACAGCAGCAGCGATATAACCAGCCATTGCATATGCATTTGCAGCATATTCAGAATAGCCAGCAGCGACCATATCAGCAGCAAATGTTTCATAATCTACTGAGAATCCACTTTCTGTTGTTGGATCAAAAATGTCTAACCAAGCGTCTGCATACATTGGGAAGTCATAAGTAACTGATGGATCAACTGAAGTTGCATCAGCATTAACATATGATGTGAATACTGGAACTGCTAAAGAGTTATCCTGAAGTGCAGCAACAGCTGCCTTAAATGGCAATTGGTTAGATGCTACGATAACTGCTTCAACACCAGCAGAAATCAGATCAAGAACAGCAAGGTTTAATGCAGCAGTGTCAGCAGCTGTAAATGACTTGTAAATGAAACTTGATTCTCTACCTTCTGTGATTGCTTCAACTTGTACGCCAGCCATGATACTATTACCAACATCATCTGGTGTATACAATACGCCTATCTTTGCAGTAGCACTAAGTTGTTGATCATTATTTGTACCGTATAAAGATTCGTTTAATGCACGAGCAGCCATGATACGGCCATCAGTCTTATAAATGGGTTGAACAGCCATAACTGGGTTACCAACTGATTCTTGGAAATAAAGAGCATTGATACCTGTTGCAGCATAAACCATTGGAACGCCTACTTCTTGGATATAATCAATTGTTGCACCAACTGTAGGTGTACCAAAGTGACCAACAAGTGCGAAGACTTTATCTTCTTCAACTAGTTGTTTTGTATAGTTAAGACCTGTTGTTGCATCAAATGTATCATCATAATGGATGAAATTTAATGTACGTCCAGCAATACCACCTGCTGTGTTAACTTTGTTGAAATATGCAAGAATACCATCATTGAATGGAACACCAACAACTGAGAAATATCCTGAAGTTGCTGCAGTGTTACCTACGGTAATCGTCGTTTCAGTAATACCTTGAACGAGAATGTCACGAACTCTATAACTGAAGGTAGCGGTCATTCCGCCCCAATTAATTGTAGCAACGCCCACATTTGTCAATGCTGTGCTATCAAAACCAGAAATAGTGTAATCAGTAACGATTTCTTTATCGCCGTTGTTATAAACAGCTTGTACGACTAAACCTGTTGCATTGAACGCTTCATCAACTGAGTAGTCCTGTTGATTTGGCAAATCAAGAACTTCAATATACAATAATTCCTTCTCAGCAGTTGGATCAAATACTGTTACATTGAATGTCACTGCTTCACCACCGTAAGAAACAGTGATTAGCACTTGTCCAGCTTGTGTTGAATCAAATCCTGTGACTGCAAAATCTGAACTTGTCAACACCTTTTCAGTACCATCTGACATGATTGCTTTCACTTCAAATCCTGTCAAATCTAAATTTTCATTCAGTACATATTCAGTCTTTGTTATTGGTGTAACAACAACTAAACTATCAACTGTTGCTTCAGTCTTTTCTGTACAACCAGCTAATGCAAACGTACCGAATAAAGCGAGTAATACCAGTAATACACGTTTCATATTTTCTCCTTTTTTGCCGTTTGGCAGTTTTATTTTTTCTGTTCAATTGAACAGCCCGTAACCTTTATTTTTTAGACCCTAGATAAGCATTGACAAGTTCTTCATCTTCCATGAGTTCTTGTCCTGAACCTTGTTTCTTTACCAAACCGAGTTCCATGAGATAGGCATAATCAGCAATTTTAAGTGTCTGATAAGCGTTTTGCTCAACAATTAAAATCGTCTTTCCGCGCTTCTTTATTTCTTCAATGATCTGAAAAATATCACGAACAATGAGAGGTGCAAGGCCTAATGAAGGTTCATCTAAAAGAAGTAACTTCGGTTTACCCATCAACGCTCTTCCAATCGCAAGCATTTGCTGTTCGCCACCAGAAAGGGTTGAAGCTTGTTGTTTCTTTCTTTCCTTTAGGATAGGAAAGTATTGGTAAACTTCTTCAAGCAATTCTTCAATCTGCTTTTTGACACTGACTCTTATTGTTTTGTTCCCTGTTCCATCTTGAACATCACGCATTTCTGGTTTCAAGGAATACGCACCAACTCGAAGATTTTCTTCAACGGTCAAACCGACAAGAATCATGCGTCCCTCAGGTGATTGTAAAATACCTTTACCAGTAATTTTGTGTGGATCTTTGTTGGTGATCACTTCATCATCAAATGTAATGGAACCTGATTTAACTCGAGTAGCGCCAGAAATACTACGTATTAAAGTGGATTTTCCAGCACCATTGGCTCCTAGAATCGCAACGATTTGTCCTTCATTGACATCAAGATTGACCCCCTTAACAGCTCTGATAATGCCATAATCAATAATGAGATCTCTTATCTCAAGTAATGCCATATCATTCACCTCCTAAGTAAGCTTCTTGAACAAGCTTATTGGTTTGAATTTCTTTTGGTGTACCTATTGCAAGGATCTTACCGAATGATATTGCACAGATCGTATCACAGATGCTCATGACCAATCCCATATCATGCTCGACAAGGAAAATGGTGCAATGGTAGTCTGTTTGGATCTTCTTGATGGTTTCTGCAAGTGCTTCAGTTTCTGCATCGTTGAGACCAGCTGCAGGTTCATCTAGAATAATCAAATCAGGGTTTGACATGAGCGTTCTTGCAAGTTCGATTTTCTTGAGTGTTCCATAAGGTAAACCAATTGGATAGAAATCTTTATAATCCAATATATCCAGATCTTTTAAAATCTTCTCAGCTTTTGCCTTGATTATGGCTTCCTCTCTTTTAAAACTTGCTATTTGAAAAGAATGTGCGAAGAAACCAGAGCGATATGTACTATGCGCACCAACCAACATATTATCTAAGACTGATAATTCCCAAATTAATTCAACATTTTGGAAAGTTCTAACAATGCCTTGTTTGATGACATTATGTACCTTGATTTGATTTAATAAGATCACATCATTCACGTGATTTCTATAATAAATATTACCTGTACCCGATTTGTAAAATTGAGTAATACAGTTAAATACAGTTGTCTTTCCAGCGCCATTTGGACCAATAAGTCCAAAGATTTCTCCTCTTTTTACTTCAAAGGATAAGTCATCAACAGCTTTAAGACCACCGAATTGCATTGTTAGATGATCAAGTTTCAATATCGAATCTTTATCAATTAATTTTTGTTGTTCCGATTGATCGACATTCGCCATCAATAATTCTAACTTATTAGATTGAATAGATTGTTGTTGAGCTAGTTTTGCTTTTCTTGATTCAAGCCAGTTTTTCAATTTTTCCAATTCAGATTGCTTTTTTTGAAGCAAGGCTTGTTCGAATGCTGAATAACTAAGCGCATAATCCTTTTGCTTTTGATGATAAATTTCAAGATTTTCTTTAATTTGTTCATCATTTAATTTTCTAGATTGGAATTTGTTAGTAAGCTTTTGAATCTTCATCTTTATTTGATCATCAATTTTTTGAAGTTCTAAAGAAAGTCGTTCTTCAGAAAAATGCTTTCTTTTTGCTGTTGAATTGACACTTCTTTTCTGCCAATATCTTTTTTCATCGAATTTTTCAAGATAAGGTTTAAGTTTTCTTTCGACATAAAGTTCATTGGATAACGATATGAATTCAGCTTCTAAAAGCTGTTCGCGATTCATATCTGATTTTTCCTGAAGTCTTCTATCCATTTTTTCATTGAGTTTTTTCTCAATGACTGGCAGGTAGGATTCAGCCAATTCCATTTGATATGACAATTTTGCTAATTTTTTTTCAAGGAGTCTTCTGACTTGTTGTTCATGC
Organism: Acholeplasmatales bacterium; assembly: GCA_003249785.1. Classification (GTDB taxonomy): domain Bacteria; phylum Bacillota_I; class Bacilli_A; order Acholeplasmatales; family Acholeplasmataceae; genus Peloplasma. The sequence continues at coordinate 3,803 of QKIB01000077.1, read as the reverse complement.
TTCTGAGCCATAACGGTACTCCTTCCATGATGCTTGTATCTTGTTCTTAATCTTCTTGAACCAAGCGATGAGATCTGTGAATAATTTCACTACACCACCAGGATAGAACATAACAACAAGGATAATGAGAATGCCACTAAACATCAGATGTGCGTTGTGATAGGTTTGGAAAAATGGGATTTTTGCTAACACAATGTCTTTTAAGCCAAAGACGATAAAGGTTCCAATTAAAACACCCCAGATACTTTTTTCACCACCGATGACAACAGCTGCTAAGACATTTAGGGATAAATCGACACCCCAAGAACTTGGGTAAGATGTCGTTGTTCTGATCATTTGTAGCATACCTGCAAAAACAGCAAATAAAGTTGCGATTAAAAATGCCATCAATCGGTATTTTAAAATACTGATTCCCATCGCTTGTGCAGCAGATGTACTATTTTTAATAGATAACATTGCTCTGCCAGATGGGCTGTTGATGATATTGAGTATCCAAATCATCGAGAGGATCATAAAGATTACAATCACATAATAAATCGGATTATAAACTGATGAGGTTGAACTGAATAATCCTAAAAAGTTAATTCCATCAAACAATCTCATTCCATTGGAGCCACCAGTTAAAGGTGAATTTAAGAAAAAGTTCTTGAGAATTTCAGAAAGTCCAAGTGTAACAATTGCTAAATACATCCCTTCAATTCTTAATGAAATAAACCCAACAAGGATACCCAAGACCAATGCAGTTGCGATACCAACCAAAAATGCTATTTCAGTTGGAATTCCTAAGGTTTGATATAAGTAACCAATCAAATAACTTCCCAAACCCATGAATCCAGCTGTCCCAAGAGATGCCAATCCAGCATAACCGAGTAACAGCAAGAAACCCAATGACACCATATAACGAATCAAAACTGGACTTATGAAGTTTAATAAGGAGGGTCTTATTACACCTGTTGAACCAATTAATTGCAGTAGTATGAGTAAAAATCCAAGAACAACAATTGGGAAAAATGGGTGTTTTGCAATGGTTTTGAAATATGTAGTAAAACGGCTGTAAGCACGTTTAGATTGATTTTTTAATGTCTGCATGCTCACACCTTCTTCGCTATCTGTTTTCCAAACAAGCCAATTGGCTTGATGAGTATGATAATCAAAACAATGATATAAACAAATACCTTATAATAAACACCTAAATCAGAGTCACCAATTTTAATCATTGGAGAAATAATATAGGAAATCAAGCTTAAAACAGGAATAATGATCGCACCAATGATCGGTCCGATAAAAGTGGAAAATCCACCAAGTACAGCAGCAATCAGACCATTGACTTGCATTTCAGTCATCATTGCAACCGTAATAGTTTGTGTTGTTGCATACAAAATAGCACCTAATGATCCCAGAGCTCCAGATATGCCCCAGCTGAGTGCTGTAATTCTTTTTGTGTTTACACCAAGCATTCCAGCAATTCTTTCATTCGAAGCCGTTGAACGTACACCTAAGCCCCACTTGGTATACTTGAGCGCAATAAAGACTACAGTAATAACAACCGTAGCGACTAAGATTGAATACAAACTATTTTCCTGGATAATGATAAATTGACTACCTAAAGGAATTTTAATAATACCAGTGAAGAATCTTGGGATAGAAGGCATATTTAAATCTGCCTTGAAAAAAATGGTTGGTAATAGTCCTAAGATAAACAACACAACACCCATCGTGATCATCTGTTTGGTCAAAATATTCGAATATTTTGATTTTCTGATCAATATCACATCAATCAGCATTCCTAGAATAAACCCAACGATGATCCCTGATAAGAATGAAATCAACATAAGGATAACCACATTAAAATCAGGATAATGGATGACAAGATAGTGATTATACAAGATAGTAACGATATATGCTGCAGTTGTAGCTATCATACCTTGAGCAAAATTGACTGTAAAGGACGTTCTGAAAATCAAAACGATCGCTAATGCTACCAAAGCCAAAGGTGCCGCGTCTGAAAGTGCTAAGATGAGTCGATTAATGATTCCAATTAAATCCATAACTTACCCCCATCTAATGATATTTGCTGCCCATACGTAACCGATACCAGCAGCGAGCATACAAACAACTGTGCCATCTTTGACTTGACCGGATTCCAATGCAAGATGCAATGATAAAATCTGGTCAATCTGTCCGATGTGTCCATAATCTTCAAGATAAATGGATTGATTTTCTTCAAGTCCAAGTTCTTGAAGCATAGATTCATGTCCGGATCGTTTGATATGTAAAATATCAAGGTATCCGATATCTTTTCTCGTCAAATGAGATTTTCTTAATGCTTCATCAATACATTTAAACCAATTGGGCATTGAAACTTCATTTAAACGATTTTTCATTTTGATAGGATCCATCAATCTAAGTGATTTTTTCGCTTCTTCAAGATTATCCGGCGTAATTGGATTGCATAAGCCCCCAATTGCGACACCGGCAGTCCTTGATAAGGAACCATCGCCGATCATATGAGATCCCAATAACAGGTTTTTTGCATAATTCTTTTTGAGAATGATTGCGCCACCACCTGCACCTAAATTAAACATCATTGACATGTCTTTGTCTTCATAATCGATAAAGTCACCATTTCGATAACCACCGACAACCATAACGACATTGACTTCATCATCTGCAACAAGCATATCTTTTGCCATTTTCATTGCAGTGACAGTTGTACAACAACGATTTTGAACATCGATACCCCATGCATTGGTTGCACCAATGCGATCTTGAATATACAATGCGGATGTTGTTAAAGGATATTCTTTCCACTCTTCAGTTACGCTTAATATCACATCGATATCAAGTGGATTCATGCCTGTGTTTTTGAGTGCATCCAACGCTGCAAGAGCACCCATTTCCTGTGTGCCATCTTGTGGAACTCCACCAGGAATTACCTTTTGCTGGATTCCCAATTTGTCAATCACAGCACGTTCGCTCCAGACACCTTTGGTCCGATCACTGATTTCTCTAGCTGACATTCTACCTTTGGGTAAGTATATACCGGTGCCAACGATTCCAACTGAAACTTTTTCCATAGGACTACCTACTTTCTATTTTTATAAACGCATACCGCCATTGACATTGAGGGTTTGACCTGTAATATAGGATGCATCATCAGATGCTAAGAATAAAGCAGCTTTTGCAATTTCTTCAGGTTGACCCAAACGTTTGAGCATCGTGAGTTTAGCAAAATCGTCCAACAATTCTTGTGGGACAGTCTTAAGCATATCTGTCATGATGTAGCCTGGTGCAATTGCATTGACTCTGACATTCGCACCTTTTCTAGCAAATTCTTTTGCCCAAGTCATCGTTAATCCGATGACACCAGCTTTGGTTGCTGCATAATTGGCTTGACCGATATTACCAAAGACACCTACAACAGATGAGATATTGATGATGGATCCATACCCATTGACTTCCATAAGTGGTCCAAATAAACGTGTCATGTTAAAGACACCTTTTAAATTGACATCCAAAACAAGATTCCATTGTTCATCAGTCATCTTACGAGTCATTGCATCTCTTGTAATTCCTGCGTTGTTGACTAAAATATCAACTTTACCAAACTTGGCAATTACATCATTATAGAATGCTTGAATCGCTTCACTATCGGTTACATTTAAATGATAACCGAAAACATTTTTATGTTCATAATTGATTTCACTCATATCAGCTGCAATCACTTTAGCACCTTCGTTTGCAAATTCTAAAGCCATTGACATACCTAAACCTTGGGCTGCACCTGTAACGATAGCAACCTT
>QKIB01000067.1 GCA_003249785.1 Acholeplasmatales bacterium | reverse complement strand
CGTCCCGGCTCACTTATTATATCAAAAACAAAGCGTAAAAAAAAGAGCCATGGCTCTTTATTTTTTATTTTGCAAGTGAACCCATAGGATCCCAAGGTTTAAGGACTATAGGTTCTGTTTCCCAAGCTTGTCTTTGTGCTTCTGATAAATACTTTTTGTTAATTACTGCTTGATAAACATACTGGTCAAACCAAGTATCAGATGCTAGATAATAGCCTTTATTTCCATTGGCATCTCCCCAGCTGTTTTCAATCTTCCAGCGATTGGGTTTGCCTTCATCTAGATTTACAGCTGTCAAAACCATCGCATGATTCATTGAACCTTGACTATAGTCAAGTTGATTCTCTTTAGATAAATAAAGGCTCATGCCAAGCATTGCATCATAATCAAATGATTGGTCATCCCAGATGCCTTGAACACGGTCTCCATATCTTGCTACATCGGAACCAAACCAGACGACTTCTTTATCCAAAAGTTGTTTCAAAACCAATGCTTTGAGTTCTTTTATTTCCAAATTTAGATACTTGATGGACTTGCCGCCAACGACATTGCCTAAATATGCCACTGTATATGTTCTCATATAAGGTTTATCTTTGGTTGGTGCATGGATAATGGAAACATAATCCTTGAGCATGTTATGTGCATAATCCAGATAGAATTGTTGTGGTGTCAAGTTCTTGATCATTTGATAACCGTCGTTGCCGATGAATTCAAGATCAAAGGCAGTTGGTGGTGTACCAAAATTGGTAGAAAGAAACGTATAAAGCTCATCTAATGTCTTTTCTTTTAGTGCAGGAATTTCAGCTTGTTTTCCGGCATCAAAAAGGTGTCTTGCTCCAGCTGCATACTGTCTTAATTTAACATTGATGATCTGATTCATGAAACGAGTTCCGCCACTCGATGTTGTTTCTACCATCGCATCTTTTGGAACGATACCATATTTTTCAATGAGGCTAACAAACATATCCCATTGACCACCATCTTGTATTCCTGTTTTAAGGAGATGCTGCAAGGTTCTGTCATCTTGGTCTGCATCTAAAAAATCATCGATTGCTTCAATGAAATAATTGATCTTTTCCAATTTGTCATAAAATGCTGTGTAATTTTGAGATAACTCGAAATCCTTGATGCCATACTGATTGGCAATCACTTCACGGATGACATTAAGTCCTGCATAAATCCAGCATCTGCCGCTCGCTTTTTGATTTGCGACAGGTAATGTCTTAATCTCGTTTGAAAAACGAAACTGTGTGACTGGCTTTTGCTCTTGTTTGTCAAAAAGATTTGCCAAATCATTTTTCATGAGTACTCTGCTTAATGCTTTTTGGACTGGCTTTCGTTCATAATTTTCTTTCAGTTGCTGTAAATCTTTCTTTTCAATCTTTTTCATATGTTCATCCTTTCATATTGTAAAAGACGGCCCAACAGGGCCATCTTAGTTTAAACTCGAATCATTCTTTCATCTTTGAAGGTCTCAACAATTGCATAATCGTTTTCTTTAACAATAACTAAGGAAGTGTTGACGTAGTTGATGATGTTAGAGACTCTTTGAGGTGGTACTGCAATAAGTAACTGGATCGATAGGCTATTGTAGAATTTCATCATCGCATCAATTCTGGATTCATCCATATTGTTGAATGCTTCGTCAAATAAGACGATACATCCGGAATCCACACGACGATTCTTCGTTAAGAGTTGTTGGAAGGATGCTGCAATAACGATATAGAATGGAACCTGTGTTTCCCCTCCACTCTTTTCTTTGGAGACTTTGGAGAAATAGGATTTGTTGCCATTCTTGTTGGTGACTTCAATATCGTAACTCATATAGTTTCTATAATCCAGATATTTATAAGTGAGTAAATCATATTCTGGGTCGTTTGAGGCAATCTTTTCGAAAAGTTCCATCAGAATGGTTTCATTCTTCTTGGTTAATCCTTCAGTGAAAAGGGTATGTTTAACGATTGCTTCATTCCCCATGATGATGTTGTAGTAAAGTTTATAATCTGGATTATCGCTTGCATTATAAATGAGTTGATAACTGTCTGTACCAAATGTCTTTCCCTTGAGAGCAACATTCAGTTCTTCAATTTGTTGTTGTGCATTTTCAATGGATGCTCTGAGCTTACCGACAAATTCTTCTTTGAATCCGATTTCAGAATTTCTGCGTAACTCAATGGCTTCTTGTTCATATCTCACCAGATTATTGTTTCTGATCTTTTGTGCTTCCTGTTCAAAATAGATCAGATGTTCTGCGCTAGGTGCAGCACCAAAATGGAAGACTTCGATATAGTTCTTCATTTGATTGATGAGATCAGCACCAGCCTTGATAATCTGTGAATTCAAGCTTGTGTTGGATTGTGCAAGATAGGAAGTAATCGCATCATGGTCTTGCTTGAACTTCATCTTAAGTGCATAGAACTGTGTATTGGCAAGTGATAGTTTTTCAGGATGCTTCTGATTGAGTTCTTTTTGTTTGACTGCAAACTCTTCAAGCTTGATCTTCACATCTTCGATGAGATCAAAGATGCGTTGACGTTCATCACGTTGCGTTGCGATGTCGCCAACCAAGCCTTCTGAATCCAATCTAAGTTGCTTTCTGTTGTTTCTTGCTCTTTCAATCTGTTCATCCAGTTTGATGAGATTCTTGTCTCTGCCTAAACTCTGGATTTGTTCTTCAATGAGTGTGTATTCTTTTCTCGTTTGTCTGATCAAATCGAAATAGCGTGTCTGTCCTTGATGAACGAGTTGGATGCTTCTGCTTTGTGAAAGGAGTCTGACGATCTTATCGTTCTTATCTGTAATGTCGTAAAGCTTGTCCATTTTCGCTTCTAAGCCCATTAAGACCTTGGTTTCCATATCAGCTTGCATGGTGGTTGCTTGAGCCCCAATAAAAGGAACTTCGTAGACTCTAGGGTTGATTTGTCTTGCTGTATGGTTGTTATAGGTCATACATGTTGGTGTAATGGAGCGATTGAAGTTTTTGAGTTCATGGACTTCATCGACGCAATATGTACTGTTTAAGAGCATATTGATATAATATCTTGCGTAGGTATGATCGGTTGTAATCTTGTCTGCCAAGGTTCCAGGAACCATTTGTTCGTAAGCGGTCAACTTGGACGTATTGACAAGACCAACACCATAAATTCTGAGTTCAGTCTTGACTTTTTCGTAGATATCAAGTGCATCATTGAAATAACTTGGATCAACAATGATATCGAAACGTTGTGTGTTGAGGTAACCCTCAAGCGCATTACGCCATTTTTCATCATTGACTTCAATCAGTTCACAAAGTGGTCTGACTCTGACATCTTTCTGATAGTGACTGGATAAGTCGTCATTGATTGCCTGAATCAGATTTTCAACATAGATTGGATAAGTCTTCACATGACGTTTAAGTTGATTTAAACGTTGCCCAGATGCTCTAATCTGTTCAGATAAATCGCGTTTTTCTGATTCCAATTTGTCTTTTT
>QKIB01000052.1 GCA_003249785.1 Acholeplasmatales bacterium | reverse complement strand
CTCATTATACTTTTTTTTGTTTTGGAATGCTTGCAATATGTTTTGGAACAATACATTATGTTATAATGTGTTTGGTGATGAAATGGAAATCGTAAAATTTGTCTTGGGGGATATCAGAAGTAACTGCTATGTGGTTTATGAAAAGAATCATGCTTTTGTCATAGATCCAGGATTTGAAAATGATGTGGTCATACCTTTCATCAAGGAGAAAAATCTCATCCTTGATGGCATCTATATCACGCATGGTCATTTTGATCATGTCGGTGGTGTCAAACAACTGAAAGACGCTTTTGGTGTCCAAGTTTACGCACCAAAAGAAGACCTTGTATTCATGAATGACGGGCCTTACAATAGAATCGGTTACCCCATTCCTGTCGATCAATGGGTGATTGATGGTGATGAAGTGAATTTCTTGAATCAAATCTGGAAAGTCTATATCACACCAGGTCACTCTCCAGGTAGTTCTATCCTTTATGGAAACCATACTTTGTTTTCTGGAGATACCCTCTTTTATCAATCCATTGGACGTACAGATATTCCATTTGCTGATTCAAAAACGATTTACCACAGTGTAAAACGGATTTATAGTTTATTCGAAGATGATGTGATAATCTATCCAGGTCATGGTCGATCCTCAACCATCGGTCATGAAAAATTGCACAACCCTTTCGTTAGAGCATAAAAAAACACTTCCAATTTGGGAGTGTTTTTAATTTCCTATTGGTGATATAAAACGACCAATGTTTCTAAAGATGTCGTATGATAAAACATCCGCAAAGGATAAATGTCTTTGATTTTATAAGAAGATTTAAGAAGATTCAAATCTCTAGTGAGTGTCTTAACATCACAGGAAAGATAAAAGAGTTTTTCAAAAGGATGCTTAAGCACACTTTGAATGAATTGTGGCATCAGCCCATTGCGTGGTGGATCGACAATTAAGATATCACCATCCAGATTACCAATCACTTTTTCTGCTTTGTCTTCAATTATTTCTAAATGCTCTAAATGATATTTTTCGATCGACTTTCTTGCCATCAGGACACTCTCATGATTGGATTCGATCATGATGATTTTTTTAGCTAGATCAGCCAAATAAAATCCGATGCTTCCTACGCCGCTATAGGCATCTACAATGGCTTTCTCTTTACCGATTTCCGAGGCAATGATGTCATAGGCTTTGGTAATTACTGGTAGATTGATCTGAAAAAAAGACTGATCATTAATCATGATATCCATTTCCATTAATCGCTCCATGATGAGATTTTCGCCATATAAAGTGATCGATTCATTTCCAAGAATCTGATTCGGATTGGGATTGATGTTTACCGTGATACCAACAACAAATTCAAACTGTTTCAAAAGATTGACAAGTTCATCTCTTCCAGTAAATTCTTTTTTGGTTGCTCCTAAAGTGATGAGTATTTGTCCAGTTTGATTGGTTCTAAAAATCAGATACTTTAAGATTTTAGAATTGACGCTAACGCGGTTGATAAATAAATAAGATAAGATCCGATTACTTGGTTCATCCGATAGAATGAATTGTTCGACTGGTATCAGTTTTTTCTGATCGTAATGATACAAACCTAAAGCCAGTGTTGGACTATCCATGACATGGAAAACACTTTTGTTCCGATAATGATTTTCTTTTCCATCAGTGATGGTTGGATGAACATAAACATCTTCATCCATGATTTTCTTAAAGGTTTCTCTGGTGATTTTCTGTTGCCATAAAAGCTGCTTTTGAGCAGAAAGATGAATCAGATTACAGCTTCCATAAACATGATCTGAAGTCTCTATACGATCCGGACTAATCTTGAGCAATTGGACGATCTCACCTTGCCCAAAATGCTTCTTCATGGATGTGATTTTGATCTTTCCTTCTTCTTCAGGTAACATCCCTCTAACAAACACCACATAGCCATGATGCTTGATAATTGCTTGACCTTGATAATCCAAATCAATGGCTTTTCCAATAAAGATTTCACCAACAGTTAACATCGTCGTCCTCCTGATAATAATGGGCAAGACCGCCTTGTGATGTTTCCTTATAAGATGTATTCATATCGAGCCCTGTCTGATACATGGTCTCAATGACCATATCCAACGAGATCTTTCTAGAATCTGTTAAAAAGAATGCAAGTCCACATGCATCAATGGCACGCAGTGCAGCAACTGCATTGCGTTCGATACATGGAATTTGGACATATCCATTTATGGGATCGCATGTGAGTCCCAAATGATGTTCAATAGCAATTTCAGCTGCATATTCTACTTGATCCATCGAAAGATTGAATAGTGTTGCATGTGCAGCAGCAGCCATTGCACATGCACTTCCAATTTCAGCTTGACATCCAGCTACAGCACCACTAATCGATGCATTATGCTTGATCAAGTTTCCAATAAGACCAGCAACTGCAAGTCCACGTATCACGCGTTCATTGGTGACAACATCATGTTTTTCGTGCATGTAATATAAGACAGCTGGTAAGACCCCACAAGCACCACATGTTGGTGCTGTGACGATGATACCTCCACTTGCATTTTCTTCACTTACAGCAAACGCATAACTGGAGACCAATCGGTTTTCTGTAATCTCCGGTACTTCTTTATCTGCGTTCTTACTGTATAAATCAGGTGCTTTTCTCTTTAATTTCAACGGACCAGGCAAAGTACCCCTTGTAGATAAACCGTTGATGATTGATGTTTTCATCGCTTCCCAGATGCCTTGAAGAAAGTCTTCAAAACCTTCTCCTTCCACCATAAATACATAATCGGATAATGACATATTATGGGTGCGACAGTATTTCTTGATGTCCTTAAAGTTATGATGTGGATAAATCATTGGTTCCTTCTCATCTTCTCCAACAAAGACAATACGACCACCACCCACACTCATGACCTCTTTTTCAACGATGAGTTCATCTTTTTCAAATCCTTTGATTAATAGCGTATTGGGATGTTTCAAAACATCAATGGCAGTCAAAAAAGCCACATGGCTTGTTGCCAGTGACTCCTTGATTGCTTCTTCCGTTAAATGCCCTTTTCCGGTCAATGCCAAAGAATTGTATAAAGTGATTTCATAAAAATCAAGGGTTGGATATTGTGCCTTGATGAGTTTGACTGCTTTGGCTGGACCCATCGTATGAGAACTGGATGGACCGTATCCTGTTTGATAAAGTGACCGAATTGAAAGCATTGATAACTTCACTATCCTTTAATTCTTGAATTTGTTTTTGAGATAATCGACGTAATATTGAGGATTGAAATCTTCATGGGTTGCAATTTGCATGATTTCTTTTGGTGTCTTCGTTTGAGCAAATTTATGGATATGTTCTTTTGCCCATGCATTAATCTTTGCAATGTCATTATTAAGAATGGCTTCTTCAATATTGAAATCCTTGTTCATGGCATGATAGATTTGTGCAGCATAAGCTGAACCAAGCGCATAAGTTGGGAAATAACCAAACATACCGCCTGACCAGTGAATGTCCTGTAAGACGCCTTCTTTATCCGTCGTAGGACGTTTACCGACATATTGACCCATGAGTGTCTTCCACTTCTTAGGTAAGTCTTTCACTTTAAGTCTGCCGTTAATCAAGCTCTTTTCGAGTTCATAACGGACCATGACATGAAGTGCATATGTCAGTTCATCTGCTTCAATACGAATCAATGAACGTTTGGCTGTATTGATGAAACGATAGAATTCATCAACGGAAATATCCTTGAGTTGTTTTGGAAACAGTTCAACAAGTTTAGGATAATGGACTTTCCAGAAAGCAAGTGATCTGCCAATCATGTTTTCATACATTCTGGATTGAGATTCATGAATCCCCATGCTGGTTCCACCATGAAGTGCAGTGTCATCATATTTAGGATCATTTTGCAATTCATAAATGCCATGTCCCATTTCATGAATTGTTGAGAAGATGGATGAAATGAAATTATCTTCATGATAATGTGTTGTAATTCTCGTGTCTGTACTGCTGACACCAGATGTGAATGGGTGCGCACTTTCTTTGAGTAATCCGCGTTCCAAATCATAATTGAAGACTTTCATCAAATAATGAGAGAATTCACGTTGTTTATCTGTTGGATAAACAGCTTTAGTCAACCGACGATTAAACTTCTGTTTAATCGCTGTAACTTCTAAGACAAATGGCACAAGTTCATCTTTTAATGTATTGAAGAATGCATCATATTCCTTGATGCCCATACCTTCTTCATACATATCCAAAAGAATGTCATAGCCTTTCATTTCTGGAGTTTCCAAATACTTGACCAGTTTACGGTTGAATTCAACAATCTTTTCCAATGTAGGAGCGAACATTTCAAAGTCATCTTTTTCTTTAGCTTGTACCCAAACATGAGATCCTGATTGTACTAAGACTTGATACGCAATGTATTCATCTTTTGGAACTTTTTTAATGATTCTGAGTTCTTTGTTTGCCTTTTTGATTTCTACTTTGAGATCTGGATCTAACTGATCAAGATTTTCGTAGAGTTTTTCAATTGCTTCAACGAATTTTGGATCAGATTCATACTTGTATGCTTCTTCAGCCAAAACCTGAAATTGCTTGGATCTGTATTCAACAGATTGAAGTGGAGCTTCCGTTTCCTGATCCCAGCCAATCAACCACATGACATATTCATATGCCTTAAGTTTTTTTCTGAAATCCTTATAGGTTTCAATGTATTGATTCATTTTATTTCCCTCTTTCTCGTCATTTGATTTTATTATACCATATACATATGGTAAAGCTTAAAGAATCATGAGTGTTGCTACACCGAAATAAATTACAAGTGTAATGATGTCATTCACGGTTGCCATAATAGGTCCTGATGCTGCAGATGGGTCAATACCCAAACGATTAAATAACATGGGAACCAGAACGCCCATTGAACCTGCACTGAACATGGCAATTGATACTGAAGTAAAGACGACACGCGCAATTTCAAATGGTGTTTGTACGCCAGTTGGAACCAATGTTAAGAAAATATAAACATACGAAAATGCAATCAAGGCTAAAGTCAAACTATTGATGATTGCAATCGTCATTTCTCTAAAAATATGTTTCTTTGAAGACTTCTTGTCATCAATTTCCTTAAGATGCAATCCTAAGATGGTGACAGCTAAAGATTGAGTTCCAATATTACCCGACATCCCAAGAATGGTTGGCTGAAACAAAATCAGTGCTGCTATTTGAACAAGCGTTGCTTCAAAGATAGATAAGAAGGATGCGGTGATTAAATTGAGTACAACAGCTGTGAGCAGCCATGGCAATCTTTGCATGGATCTTCGAATAGCTGAAGAATCTGGATCGAAATCAGAAATCAATGCCAACTTCTCATAATCATCTTCTGTATTTTCAACGATTTCTTCAAAGATATCATCCGCAGTGACAATCCCAACCACATGGTGAGATTGATCTAATACAGGAATGCTGTTTCTATCATAATCTCTAACGGTCTCTATCGCTTTTTCAATGGAATCCAGTTCATAGACAAACTGATAATCATCCATCATGATATCTGAAATGACTTTGTTGCCTCTAGAGATGATGAGTTGTTTTAAATCGACATAACCTACCATCTGCTTGTCCTGATCAAGGACATAGATAGTATCGACATAGTCTTGTTCCTTGGACGTCTTTACGATATAGTCGGTTGCTTCTTTGACGGGTTCATCTTGACGAATGGTTAAAAAATCAGTGGACATGATGGAACCGGCACGATCTTCATCATAAGCAAGTAAGAGTCTGATAGTTTTCCGTTTAATGGCTGAAAGGAGGAAGATCACTTCTTCCTGTTTTTCTTCATCTAAAGATTCGATAAACGCTTTGAGTTCATCGGATTCCAGGTTTCTCAAAATTAGTTTCTTTTTAGGTAATTCCAATCTTTCAAAGAAATCAAGTTGATCTTCTGGTTCAAATGCAATGAATAAATCAGATAGCTCACTTGAATCTAAAATGTGGATCATTCTAGCTTTTTCATCTTCATCCAGTCTTGTATACAAGACTGCCAAGTCATAAGCATGCAGTGTTTTAAATGCTTTTTTTAATGCATCATCAGAATGCTTGAAGTTGATTTTCTTGTTCATAGCAAACCTCCAAAAATCAAGGTCGCTAAACCAAAATAGATGGATAAACCAGTCATATCTAAGAGCGTTGAAATAAAAGGTCCGGATGCAACCGCTGGATCAAGTCTCAAGATTCTAAGAATTGTAGGGATGATAATCGCTACAATAGGTGCAACAAAGATTGTCAGCCATAAAGAAGCACCAACAACCAGCGCAACCTTAATAGGAACAATCGCAATCGATGCATGCATAGATGAAAAGAAATACGTTGTTCCAAATGCAATCGATCCAATAACCAATCCATTGATCATGCCAGTCAATATTTCTTTAATCGCATTCTTGAAAATGCCTTTTTCATTGGTGGAATACATTTTTAAGGTAACCGCGAGTGTTTGTGTTGCCACATTCCCTGCAGATCCAGAAATCAAAGGTTGAAAAATAATCAGGATTGCCACTGCAGTAATGACTTCCTGGAAATGTGAAGAAATAAGCGCAACCGGTACTGAGATTGCTAATAGCAAAATCAACCAAGGCAACCGATGAAGTGCCATCTTAAATGGTGTGGCATCAACAGTTTCTGGCAAGCCGGCAAGCTTTTCAAAGTCTTCCTGAGCTTCTTCTTCATAGATATCAAGCGCATCATCTAAGGTAATCATACCTAAAAGATGTCCCTCTTCATCACAAACAGGCATTTCAAAAATACCGTAATTATTAATAGCATCTAAAGTCTGAGTAATCGAATCCGTATCTTTGACATAAGGTGATTGTTCAATCAGTTCAGTTATTTGACATGGTGTTTTCGCCTTGATTAGATCTCTTAAGGTCACGACACCTAAAAAGTGTTTTTCTTCATCAGTAACAAAAATGGTACTGATGGATTCAACATCAACCGCTTCTTTAATAACTATTTTGGTTGCTTGCTTGACATCCATTTCTGGATTAACGACAACAATTTCGGTCGTCATCGCTGATCCTGTTTCATCTTCATGGTAATTAAAGAGTTTTGCGACATCCGAGGATTCACCAAGGACAGCAAGGAGTTCTTCCTGCTCGTCGTCTTCAAGTTCTTGGATAATGTCTGCTGCATCATCAGGTTCCATCAAGTCAATAACTTCTTTTTGCTTATCGATATCAAAGTCCGTCAGGACTTCAGCAGCATCGTCTTTTTCCAAGTAAGAAACAAGTTCAGCCAGTTTCTCATTAGATAGCATACCTGAGATTCGATCTTGTTCCAAAGGATCAAGTTCGCTAAAAAGAAGCGCTAAATCATACGCATGTAATTCATCAATATAGGCAAGGATCTCTTTATCAGTGCCTCTGGTTAATAATTCTTTGAGCATCGCTTTCTCCTTTCATTGGTTCAAATCTCTTCTATGATTATACAACGAGATACCCGAAAAGCATCCGTGCAATCTGAAAACTGATGAAATGTAACGTTTCCTCTTTTTTAATTTCAATCATTTGATTAAACTGATTTTTTTGGACAACGAGATATTCATCATACAAATTCATCTTCTCAAGATTAAGAAATTCTAATAATTTCTTGGTGTCTAGGACATGTGTTAATACAAATTTCTCGCCTTCTTCAACATCTTCTAAAGAAAGCTGATCAATCTTTTCAGTTTGTCCTTCTAAGTCAGGAATTGGATTTCCATGTGGACATACCTTAGGTTTTCCCAAGTATTGGTAGAGACTTTCAACCAGTTTTTCACTGGACGCATGCTCTAATTTTTCTGAGTCTTCATGCAGATTTTCCCAGGTGAAGTTCAAATTATGTGCCAAAAAAACTTCCCAGATACGATGTGCTCTGATCATTCTGATGGCAATCTTTTTTCCTTCTTGAGTCAATGAGATGCCCTTGTAGGGCAAAAAGGTCAAAAGATGCTTTTTCTTTAATTTCTTGATCATCTCGTTGACACTCTGATCAGTAAATCCAAAGTACTCAGAGAGTTCAGTTGATTTGATCATTGACTTCTCACGTTCAACGGTTAATTCATAGATGACCTTGATATAATCTTCTTCAGCTCTGTTTTGCATATGATCCCTCTATCCTAATGCAACATCTAAGATCATCATGACGATAAAACCGACCATGACGCCAAGTGTTGCATAATGTGCACCTTTTGGTGTGACTTTTTGTTGCGCTTCTGGAATAAGTTCTTCAACAACCACATAGATCATCGCACCTGCAGCAAATGCCAATGCATAAGGTAAAATTGGGCGAACATATAAAACCAAGATTGCACCTAAGACACCTGCAATAGGCTCAACAAGTCCTGAAGCTTGTCCGAGTAAGAATGCTTTGGTTCTCTTCATACCTTCTTGTCGCAAAGGAATAGAAACTGCGGCTCCTTCAGGGAGATTTTGGATCCCAATACCAATGGCTAATCCGATGGCAGCCAAGGTTGCACTCGTTACATCACCAGTTACATAGTGAACTGCACCAAACGCAACACCAACAGCCAATCCTTCAGGAATATTGTGTAAAGTGATTGCAAATACCAGTAACACAGTTCTCTTTAGTCTGGTATGAATCCCTTCTTTTTCATGATTGAATCCGAAATGAATATGAGGGACAGTCTTATCTGCAAGATACAAAAAGAGTCCACCTGATCCAAATCCAATCGCTACCACAAGCCATGTCACTGCACCTTGTGCTTCTGCCATATCAATAGCAGGAGCCAAGAGTGACCAAAAACTTGCTGCAATCATAACCCCTGATGCAAATCCCAACATTAAATTAAAAACGTTTCTTTCAATCGTCTTGAAGAAAAACACAAGGGCTGAACCTACTGCTGTTAATCCCCAAGTAAACAGTGTTGCGAGTAATGCTTGTAACCACACTTCCAAGCCTATAAACCAAGTGAGCATTCTATGCACTCCATTCTTTTTTAAGGTATGCCTTAACTTTATCTTAAGTATAACATGATTTTAAATGGTCGTCAACACATACAACCATAAAAAAAGGAGAGGACTAAGCCTCTCCTCCAACCATAATGGATTTGACATAAACACTGGGACTACCAACACCGGATAATCCAAACTTGAGATCATTACCAATGCCTTCGACTTGATTTAAAACATCGAAGAAGTTACCAGAAATGACAATCATCTTCACCGGGTGATCAAGTTTTCCATCTTTAATCTTGAAACCACCAGCTTGTAAGCTGAATTCTCCAGATACGGTTTTGACGCCCGCATGAAGTCCAATCAAGTCAGTGATATAAACTCCGTCTTTAATGTCAGCAATTAAAGCATCAAAATCCTTTTCTTTGGGTTCAAGATAGAAATTAGTTACAGAGATTCCGCCATGGAATCCATTTCCAGTAGGAACTTCTTTGAAAATGGATGCTGTTTTTAGACTGTGATTAAATCCCTTAAACACGCCATTTTCAACCACATAACGTTTCGCGCATGCAACACCTTCATCATCGAATCCAGTCTTGAAATGTGCATCAGGATGTAGTGGATCATCAATTAAGTTTATGGATTCAAGTGCAATCTTTTGATTGACCTTATCCTTGAGTGGTGTGAGATTACGGTATGCAGCTTCACCAGAGAAAATTGAGGTGAAGACTTCTAAGACATCAGCAAACATTTCATTGGAAAAAACAGTTGGATAGGCTTTGGATGGAATCGATTTTCCTCCAAGCTTAGCAACGCCTTTTTCAACTGTAGCTTCTGCCATTTCTTCAGCATTGAACAAATTGAAATCTTTGACAAGCTTAATATCATAAGCTGTCTTAATATCTTCATCTTCTTTAAATACGCCAATTGCGTATGCATAAGCATATTTGTTGTGTCTAGATAAATTCAATCCTTTGGAGTTCACAAGCGTTGTCTCTGTATCGATTTCTTGATACATCGTTGTTTGAACTTGTGTACACTTAGGATTTTCAAGAATCTTGGATTCAAGTGTTTTGAGTAAGTCGATCTTCTTTATAACAGGCACAGCATCAAAATCAAAAAGTTCATCTTTGACTTCAGGATAAGATTCTGATCCTTCATAAATGATTGCTGGTTCAACGACAGTTAATGATTTTGCATTTTCGATCAGTTGATCTAAAAACGCACTGACATTCGAGTCGCTTAAGTTTTCAAAGCGAACGGTACTTAATTTGTTGTCATAAATCCCACGAATCGTCACAACTTCAACATCGCTTTGAACATGTTGATCCAACTTATTTTGATAAACTGTAAGTTTTAATGATTTGTTACGCACTGCATAAACTTCTAAATCGGTGATGCCTTTGGCAAGGCCAAGTTCGATCCATTTTTTATACATTATTTCTGCCCTCCTGCGCCACCGACAGTCATAGATGAAACGCGAATGGTTGGCTGTCCAACATCCACAGGGATGTTTCCTGATAATGAACCACACATACCTTGACCAAACTCTAGGTTGTCAGCAACTTTGTCGATTTTGAACAAGATATCCTTACCATGTCCGATCAACATCGCACCACGCACAGGTTTTGTGAGCTTGCCATCTTCAATCATGTAACCTTCTTGAACAGCAAAGTTGAACTCACCTGTTGCTGGGACGACGGTACCACCACCAAGTTTCTTAGCGAATAACCCATATTTGGTATCTTTAATGATGTCTTCAAATTTGTCTTTACCTGGTGCGATATACGTTGAATTCATTCTTGATGTTGGTGAGAATTTATAGGATTGTCTGCGTCCTGAACCCGTTGGATCCATGTTCATCTTGCGTCCGTTTCTATAATCGATCAAATAGCCTTTGAGTACACCATTTTCAATTAATAAGTTCTTTTGAGTTGGTTTACCTTCATCATCGAATGAAAGTCTACCCCAAGCACCTTCAACATTCCCGTCATCATAGGCAGTGACTAAATCAGAACCAATCTTTTCACCGAGTTTACCGACAAATGGCGATAAGCCTTTAGCAACTGCTGTTGCTTCAAGTGGATGACCACATGCTTCATGGAAAATAACTCCACCAAATCCGTTGTGAAGTACAACTGGCATGACTTGAGAAACCATATCTTCTGCTGATAACAATTGGATTGCACTTTCTGCAACATCTAGTGCATATTGATCTGCATCAATTTCATCAAAGAGCTCGTATCCCATATAACGTCCTGGACCTTCATATGCTTGTTGCATTTGTCCGTTTTCTTGAGCAACTGCCATAAACACTGCACGTGTGTAGGTACGTTTATCGTCTTGATAGACCCCGTTCGAGTTGGCAATCAATATATTCTGTTCGGATTCAACCAATTGAGTGATTGCTTGAACGATTCTAGGATCATAAGC
Organism: Acholeplasmatales bacterium; assembly: GCA_003249785.1. GTDB lineage: Bacteria > Bacillota_I > Bacilli_A > Acholeplasmatales > Acholeplasmataceae > Peloplasma. Next base: position 3,215 of record QKIB01000052.1, on the reverse strand, counting down.
TTTAATCTTGTTGGATAAACCTTGAAGCTTTTCTGATTTTTCCTTGGTTGTTACGGATTTCATTGGTTTTTTAACGTTGTCGACATAAGGTTTCTTCTCGCCCAAAGGGAGTGTTTTGTGAACTTCACCTTTGAAGGATGCTCTTAAGTTTTTAACAACGTTCAAGATAGCATCATAAGAGACATGGTTGGTATATCCATACACCTCATCAACACCTTGAATCAAGCGGACACCTGCGCCAAAGATGTTACTGCCATCAACCGATGTGACTTCACCGCTGATCACTCTGATCACTGAAGAAACCGTATCTTCAAGATAGATTTCAGCAAAATCAGCACCAGTTTCTAATGCATGGTTCAGTAAGTCTTGTAATTCTTCTTTTCTTAACATTAAAAATCTCCTCTCATACTTTTATGCTGTCATTTCATTTTCATCGTACTGAAGTTGATATAAGTTATAATAAAGTCCTTTTTGTTTTAATAATTCCTGATGACTGCCTTGTTCTTTGATTTCACCTTTTTGCATAACAAGAATCTTATCACTGTGCTGAATGGTTGAAAGTCTATGTGCAACAATCAACATTGTTGATATATTCATCATCTTTTCTAATGATTCCTGAATCAATTCTTCAGTTTCACTATCGATGTTCGCAGTTGCTTCATCAAGAATCATCAAACTTGGTTTATAAACAATGGCACGAGCAAACGAAATAAGTTGTCTTTGACCACTCGAGAAATTGTTTCCTCTTTCTAGAACAATGTGGTTATAAGTCTCTGGCAATCTGTCAATAAATGTATTAGCTCCAACGTAGTTGGAGGCTGAAACGATTTCTTCTTGTGTGATACTTTCATCACGCAATGTGATATTTTCAGCAATCGTTCCTGTGAACAGGAAGACATCCTGCAACATCTGACCAATGAATCTTCTCAAGGAAGAGCGCTTGATCTTTCTGATATCAATGCCATCAATTAAAATCTGTCCTTTTTGAATTTCATAATTACGAACAATCAAACTCAAGATGGTTGTTTTACCTGATCCGGTTGCTCCAACAAATGCGACTGTGTCCCCAGGATTGACCTTGAAGTTGATACCTTTGAGTACCCATTCATCTTGAATGTAATAGAACCAAACATCTTTAAATTCAATCTGTCCGCTAAAATGATCAAGTTCGATTGCATCTGGAGCATCTTCGATATCTGGTTTGGTATCTAAGACATCAAATACCTTTTCAGCCGCAGCAAATGCACTTTGCATGACGTTAAACTGCTCAGCAAGTTCCTGAATAGGTTCAAAAAAATCACGCACATAATAGAAGAATGAATAGAGCATACCTGCTGTCAAGACTCCTAAAATGACTTGTTGATACCCGACATATAAAACGACAACAGCACCAACCATGGATAATGCATAAATGATTGGTCTGAAAATTCCAAAAACTAAAATTTCTTGCTTCTTACTGTAAATCTTGAATTCTCTACGCTTCTTGTCTTGCTGGTTGAAGATCTGCGTGATCTTCATTCCTGATAGATTTTCAGATAGGAACGCATTGACTTCTGATAAACTTGCACGGACTCTGCGGTATGCGTTTCTGGAAAACTTTCTAAAGAGAATAGCAGCAAGAATGACAACCGGAATAATCAGAATGATATAAAGTGTGATCGTCGCATTCAAGAACAATAGAACAATCAGAATGCCAAACATATACAGAATGTTTCGAACCAGATTGACCAAGACCGACGTATACATTTCAGATATGGTATTGGTATCATTGGTAACACGTGTGACGAGTTTGCCCACTGGAACTTGATTGATCTGTCCTATCGATAAACTTTCAATATGCTGGAATACATCGTTTCTTAGTGTAACCACAGTCTTTTGTCCGACCTTTTGAAGCAGATACATCTGATAGAAGTTCGTGAAGTTCCCTAAAAGCATTGCCCCTAAGAATGCACCACCTAACCAGATAATATTGGTAACTTTTTGACCATAGGTCAAGGTTTCACTATCTAAGATATCAATGGTATGTCCAATAAGTAAAGCTGGCAACAATTGAATACCGATGCCAATCAGCATCAAGAAAATGATAAATAGAAATTGTCCTTTGTATTCGAGCGCATACTTGAGTAAGCGGCCGAGGACTTCTTTATCGGAACGTTCACGGGAATTATCCTTGAAGTCTTTCATTGTTGTCACCTCCTTGAACGAGATTTTCAAGTGTTTGACGCTTGACCATATCCTGATATAAAGGTGAAGTCTTCATGAGTTCAGCATGACTGCCGATCGCAGAAACCTTACCTTGATCAAGCAAGATGATCTTATGCATCTTTTTGACTGTTGAAATACGATGTGCAATAAAGATGGTTGTCTTGCCTTTTCTAACTCGATGGAGATTATTGATGATGGCATCTTCTGTCTTTGTATCTACAGCAGAAACCGAATCATCCAAGATCAGAATCTCAGGATTCTTAGCTAAAGCTCTCGCGATACTGATTCTTTGTTTCTGTCCACCGGATACAGTGACGCCTCTTTCACCTAAAATTGTACTGAATTGATCCTTGAATTCCATAATATTCTCATAAACATCCGAAAGTCTTGCTGATTCTTTAATGGCTTCTTCATCTGGATCTTCATATGCAAATCCAATGTTATTGATGATGGTGTCAGAGAATAAGAAATTGTCTTGTGGAACATAACCGATTGTATTTCTGACTGAAGCCAAAGTCAACTTCATGATATCGTGACCGCCAATATAGATTTGGCTTTCACCAAGATTATATGTTCTTAAGAACAAATCAACCAAGCTGCTCTTTCCACTACCGGTACGTCCTAAAATACCAACCATTTCACCTGACTTGATTTCAAAAGATACGTCTTCAAGTACAGGACGATCTCCATCAGGATATTGGAAAGTCAGATGTTTAACAGAAATACTGCCTTGTAAATGATCAATAGAAGCTGCATCTTCTGCATCTTTGATTTCAACTTCTTCATTCAAGAACTTTTCAATACGAGTGGCACTTGCTTTGGCTTGTGATTGAATCTGGATAAATCTAGATAACGCCATGACTGGCCAGATTAACGTGAAAAAATAAGATACATATTCAGTAAGTTGTCCTGAGGTTAATCCTGTACCATCGGTACGAAGGACAAGAAAACTACCATACATGATGATTAAAAGAATAATTAAGTTTAATGCTGTTGATAGAGCAATGTTA
>QKIB01000079.1 GCA_003249785.1 Acholeplasmatales bacterium | reverse complement strand
GATGAGAAACACCACGAGTCCATAATTGATGGCATAAAATACCGCTTTAATGATCGTCATGAGACTTGCAACTGCCACTAAGCCTTGAGTCAGATTTGCTGTCGTCAACATGACAACCACAAAGATATTTTCCAAATAGTCAAAAATCATTGAACCAAATCCAATCAATGCAAGTTTCTTTTTCCCTGTCTGGTCTAAAATAAACAAATAAAAGAATGTGGAGAACAAAAGCGGATAAAGAAAATCAAGTGGAATCTGCACAAATAGATAATAGTTTTTTCCACTGGTTGATAATTCTGATAAGAATGTTTGCGCATAGGTAAAGTCAAAACCTTTGAATAATGTCAAATCAAACATCAAAACCGAAACCCCATTTTGGATATGAGGCATCAAAAGAACCATCGTCAATAAGATGATGTGTGCAACAACAAAGACAATCAGGATTTTACTTTTTTTGATGGGTTTATTCATGGTTTGACCGCAATCGCATCAATCTCAACTAATACATCTTTAGGTAACCTTCTGACTTCTACTGCAGCTCTTGCAGGTTTAAGAGAGCCAAAGAACTCACTATAGACTTCATTCATTTTGCCAAAGTCATTTAAGTCGGTCATAAAGACGCCACATCTGACGATGTTTTCTTTCTTTAAGCCCGCAGCTTCAACAATCGCTAAAACATTGTTCAAACTTTGTCTGGTTTGTTCCTTGATATCATCAGATACCAAAACCATTGTTTCAGGAACAAATGGAATCTGACCAGAGACATAAAGTGTATCTTTAGCCAAAATCCCCTGACTATATGGACCAACAGCTTTTGGTGCGTGAATCGTTTCTATCATTTTCATATCGTATCCTCCTACTTCAAATTATAACATTCAAAAGCTTCTCTGCGAGAAGAAAATAAAAAAAAGCACCACGAGGGTGCTTCAATTTAAATTGCACATTTTTCATAGACACATTCAGGGTTGTTACATTGAATGCATCCTTGTTTCTTAACAAGAACATCGCCACATAATGGACAAAGTTCCTTTTCAATCTTTTCAGGAATATGTCCTGAACTGGAAATCGTAATGTGGGTAACATATTCTTTGGCTTCTCCAGTTTTCTTGTTGGTCCACTTTTCTTCCACATGAACATGTGGGGGTTCTGCAGGATTCAAGTCTTCTGTGTTTTCATTGACACCTGCCAAGATACCAATCTTCGCACATCGATCTCTAAAGACTGTAGCGCCTTTAAATCCCTTAGCCCATGCTGTTTGATAGATGTTCATGACATCTTCAACGGTTGCACTATTATGAAGATTAAAGGTTGAACTAATCGCTGTATCTACATATTTTTGAATGGTTGCCTGGACATTGGCACGATCGATGAAATCGATATTCTGTGAAGTGATTAAAGCCCACGTTGGTAATTTTTCAGGTTCGACATTCATTGCTTTTGCCAAAGCAAGTGGTGTCTTTTCCCATACAGTGATGGTCTTTTCTTCTTCAAACATGGAGGTGATACGTCTGGTGTAATTGATTTGGAAATAAGGTTCAACACCACCACTCACACCATAGATGTTAGAAATCGATCCGGTTGGTGCGATGGATAACAGTCTACTGTTTCTCATTCCATACTGTTTAACGAGAGCATCAGTATCTGCATCAATGGTATCCTTATAAAACTTTGAGGATGAAATCTTTTCATAGTCATAACGTGGGAATACGCCAAGTTCTTGTGCACGAAGTGCTGATTTCTTGGTGGCTGTGTTGATCATTCTTCTCATCAATGTATCCAAGAATTCCAAGAATTCAGGACTACCATAAGGAAGTCTCATGCTCAGGGCAACGTCAGCAAGTCCCATAACACCTAATCCGATTTCTCTGAATTCCTTGACATGAATTCTTTGTTCTTCAAGAGCGTGTCTATCGCCAAGCATCGTTAGAAGATCATCTAATGCTGCAATCATTTCAGATACGACAAAGTCGAATCTGTCCCAGTCATAAAATGCGTTTTCTGTAAAAGCATCTCTAACGAATGCATTTAAATTGATACTACCTAAATTACATGAACCATGTGCCATCAAGGGTTGTTCGCCACATGGATTGGTTGCTGTGAATTTCACATCAGGATATTCACTCAAGAAATGATAATCATTCATATGATCGATGAATACGACACCTGGATCTCCCATGGTATGTGCTGCATAACCGACCAGTTTCAATAAGTCTTTGGCTTTGATGGTTTTTTCAATGATTTCATAAGGGGTTTCAAAACGCATCGTCCAATTGCCGTCATTCTTGACTGCCTGCATGAAATCATCCTTCAGGGCAATCGAAATATTGGCACCGTTGACTTTGTTCAAGTCAAGCTTGGTTGTGATAAAGTCAATGATATCAGGGTGATCAATGTTTAAGACAAGCATCAAGGCACCACGTCTGTTGTCTTGCTGTGTATTCAATGTTGTATGTGAATACTTTTCAGCAAACACCATGACACCAGGGGTTGTATTGCTCGTGTTGTTGACTTTTGCACCCTTTGGACGAATCTTAGACAAATTCATGCCCTGACCGCCACCATAACTATACGTACGTGCAATTTGATAATCCGCACGATAAATGCTTTCCAAACTATCTTCTGGATCTTCGGTTACATAACAATTACTACCTGTGATGTTCCCTTCTCTGCCAATGGCATAAAGGTTACGTCCACCAAAAATAGCTTCTTTATGTCTGAAAATCTTTTCTAATGTAGAATTCCCAAATGCAACACGTTTAATGAAATCTTTCTTTGTTTCTCCGGGAATGAGATATTTGCTTAATATCAGATCTTGACGATCATCGTTATCAGCCCAAGGATTGTCGCGTTCAACCTTTTGTTTTTCACGATACTTGATATATGCCTTAGCAGCTTCAAACTGCTTTTTCTTCATCAAATAAAGTTCAACGTCATCCTGAATTGTTTCTATGTTGACTTCTTGATCTTTGGCATAGGCTTTGGTAATTTCCTGTGCTTGCTTTAAGCAATCTTCTTCAGAAAATTCAGAACCCACACTCTTGTATGCCTTAAGCATTGCATTCGCGATTTTTCTAAGATCAAATGCTTCTTTGGATCCATTTCTTTTCAATACAAACATCTTATCCACCTCTTTGTTTTTTTTCAATACCGATCTATTTTAAATGTCTGATCAAAGGTCCCTTAATTCCTTTGATCAGGACGGGAAATTCATTACTACAGTTTGACGAAAAATCAAAGACGTCAACTGGTGTAGTTTAGTGTTTATTATAACCATCTTCAACAAGCTTTGCAACTCATTTGGACAATCTTTTTTTTCATGTTTTTTCAGAGGTTTACGGGTTATGGCTTTATAACGCTTTTACATGGTTATTTCAAGCAAACAAGAAAAAAAAGATCAGCCTTTGTTGATGGTTGATGACATAATAAAAAAACAAGTCATCTCTATGATGGCCTGTTATTCTTTATAATTAAATTTAT
>QKIB01000060.1 GCA_003249785.1 Acholeplasmatales bacterium | reverse complement strand
AACAATTATCAAGACGAGACACATGCGCTCACTTTCAATCATATTTATTTAAGCAGATGGATGACCAATGCGGAAAAATATGCTAAAGATAATCACTTAGGAGTATGGGCTTAATATGATCAAATACGTCAATCGAATTATCTATGCCTTGTTGATTGCAATGGGGTTGATGCTTGTCTACAATTTAACAGATACTTACGCTAGAACACTTTACCTTGAAGAACAAGGACAGATAGCACTTGAGAACAACGATCTATCTTATTTCATCTCAGTCCGGTTTTATGATGCAACACCTGTTCATCAGGAAACCGTGACCGTTGGTGATGTTTCTATTGATCTTTACATTTATCAAGGAGCTTATGTGCAAGCTACAGATTCCGGGTATACGGTTGTTGATGGACTTTATGTCTTAATGCATCAGACAGCCGGAGCAGCACTCACAGATTTTTTCACGGTGAGATTCACATCAAATAATGTCGTGACTCAAGATTTCATGGGTGTCAGAATAGCGGGACTTCCACTTTATTCGGTGATTGAAGAAAATACACATGCCGCACTCATCAAAAAGAGTTTGTTTGATTCGGATGGTGTTTATCAAACCATCACGAACATGACCATTTTTCAAGAAACTGATGTCTTTGCAAGTATTCCCTTATCCATTGATAACACCCAGTTTACTGTCAAGGCAGCCATTGAAGATTATATGATTAACAATCATGGGGATGTACCTGACCAATCTTTTGGTGAAGTCACAATGGCACCGGTCATTGAAATCGACACAAGATCGCTTGTTTTCAGAAATATTGCTATTTATATTGTTGTTGCTGTAGGTGTCACTTATTGGATCTTTAAAGCAAGAAAAAACCTTGGGAAAAAGGAACCCACAGTAGGTGTTCAACAGGATATTGAAAAATTAGGAGAACAACATCGAAAAGAGCGGTAACAATCGCTTTTTTCTTCGATCTATGATATACTGTTATAATCTGAATAAGAAAGGAAATCACATGAATATTAAAAGCAGAATCTATGAGATGATCAAAGCTTACGATACCATCATCATTCACAGACATTCCAGACCAGATATGGATGCGATCGGTAGTCAATATGGACTCGCGCTTGTCATTCGTGACAACTTCCCCAGTAAAACGGTTTATGTCGTTGGCGATACCAATGATATGACCTATTTATCAAAAATGGATGATATTTCAAATGATACCTATCATGAAGCCTTAGCCATCATCACTGACGTATCAGTGACAAGAATGATCAGTGATGATCGTTACCTCTTGGCAAAAGATCTCATCATCATCGATCACCATCAAAACGATACGGATGTTCCAAACGTTTCAATCTTTTATAAAGAACCAACGTTTGCATCAGCATCTGAGATGATTATTGATCTCATTCGTACATTTAAACTCAAAGTAACACCAGAAGCAGCAACCTATCTTTATGGCGGTATGGTTACAGATACAGGAAGATTCTTGTATTTGAATGATGCATCAAAGACATTTGAACTTGCGTCATATATCACAAGGTTCAATCCAAGTGTTCAAGCGTTCTATGATTATATCTATACAGAACCACTACAAAAAAGACTCACCAAGAATTTGTTTTCTAATTTTGAGATCACAGAAAACTATGTAGCTTATCGGAAAAATGATGCAGAATTGATTGCTAAAAGCGGATTAGAGTTTCAATCGGTATCCCGAGGTATGGTCAATCAAATGGCAGGGATTAAAGAAATACCAATCTGGGCAAACTTTACAGAAGATGTTGAAAACAACGTCATCGTTGGTGAATTCAGATCTCGTGGCATCACCATTGTCGACATCGCAAAGAAGTATGGTGGCGGTGGACACAATATGGCTTGTGGAGCAAGCCTTAAAGATTGGGATGAGGTAGACCTCATCATTAAAGACTTAGATGAAAGGGCAAAACAATATGCTAAAAATACTGAACAAAATTAAAAAATATGAAACCATCATCATTCATGGACATAAAAGACCAGACGGAGACTGCTATGGTGCTCAGTTTGGCTTAAAAGATATCATCAAACAATCTTTCCCTGAAAAGAAAGTATTTGTTGTTGGTGAAACTAGCGCATTTGTGGATTTCGTGGGCAAAATGGACACAATTCCCGATGAAATATATCAAGGTGCATTATCTATTGTTGTCGATACGGCTGTCGAAGACAGAGTCAGTGATCCAAGATATAAACTAGGTAAGGAAATTATCAAGATTGATCACCACATCCCTGTAGATGACTATGGCGACCTTCGGTGGGTAGATACTAATTTTCCCTCATGCGCGCAGATGATCGCCTACATGTATTATAAATATAGAAAAGAACTCAAACTTTCATTAGAAGGCGCGATTGCCATGTATACCGGAATCGTTACAGATACAGGTAGATTTCGCTTCAGAGGTGTTTCTAATCTCACGCACAAAATGGCAGGACTGCTGATTGATAAAGGCGTTGATGTTGAATACATCGATGGGAAACTCGGAAAAGAAACATTAGAAATGGTTGCCCTTAAGGGGTATGTGTATAGCAATTTGGTGACAACCCAAGGGTTTGTCTATCTTAAAATGACCAGAGACATCATTGAAAAGTACCAGGTTACTGACGAACAGGCAGCATCTGTTGTCGGTCTCTTGGGTGGAATCGAAGGATATCCTGTTTGGGCACTCTTCATTGAGTATCCAAACGAAGTCAGAATCAGACTGAGATCTAACGGACCAACCATCAATGAGCTCGCCAACAGATATGGTGGTGGTGGACACGCCAAAGCATCTGGTGCGAAACTGGAAAGCTGGGATCAGCTTCCTGATTTCATCAAAGATGTTGAGGCTGTCGTTCAAGCGTACAACGAGGCATAACATGCAAAGTTGTCAGACCATTCTTGTTGAAAAACCAAGATTGCCACTTGAGGATATTGAGAAAAGCATATCGAAGACTTATAAGAAAGATATCTTCGTTCCTTTTGTCAAAGCGATCAACGAATATGAATTGATTGCTCCTGGAGATAAGATTGCTGTTGCCATGTCAGGTGGCAAAGACAGTCTCATCATGGCAAAACTGTTTCAAGAATTGAAAAAGCATAATAAAATTGATTTTGAACTTGTCTTTTTATCCATGGATCCTGGGTTTCTTCCAGTGAACCGTGAGTTACTAGAAAGCAACGCTAAATATTTAGGGATTCCCTTAGTCATCAAGGAATCCGAAATTTTCGATGTCATTGGGAAAATCGCAAAGGAAAACCCGTGTTACATGTGTGCCCGTATGAGAAGAGGATTCTTGTATAAGGCTGCCCTTGATTTAGGATGTAATAAACTTGCTTTAGGACATCATTTCAATGACGTTATTGAGACAACACTCATGAACATGTTCTATAATGGGAAGTTTATGACGATGGTTCCGAAGATCGAAGCTGAAAACTTTGAAAACATTGAACTCATCAGACCGATGATGTTCATCAAAGAACATGATATCGAACGATGGATC
>QKIB01000021.1 GCA_003249785.1 Acholeplasmatales bacterium | reverse complement strand
ACTTGAGAATTTCAAGAAAAGAATGCATCAGGAAAGAATCAATGACCGTAAGTATGCATCGAAGAATCTGATTGCTGACATATTAATCCCCTTAGAACAGATGAATAAGGCAGTCAATATGTCAACAGACAATTATCTACTCAAAAATTTCCTGATTGGCTTTAAAATGATTAACGACCAACTCTATGCAACTTTGGAACAAGATGGATTAAAAGAAATTGAAGCATTAGGCAAACCCTTTGATCCCAAGTTCCATCACGCGATTGAAAAGGTATCAAAACCTAACGAGCCCAATGGTATCAATCTTGAAGTCAGTCAAAAAGGTTACACATATAAAGAACAAATCCTTAGACCTGCCATGGTCATAGTGAACGAATGGAGTGAAGAAAATGGCAAAGACAAATAAAATTATCGGTATTGACTTAGGTACGACAAATTCAGTAGTTTCAATAATGGAAGGCGGAGAAGCCAAAGTTATTGCAAACGCAGAAGGTGGCAGAACGACCCCTTCAGTTGTTTCCTTCAAAGGAGATGACATCAGTGTTGGTGAAGTTGCGAAAAGACAAGCAATCACAAATCCAAACACAGTGAGTTCAATCAAACGTCATATGGGTGATGCAAATTATCGCGTAGACATTCAAGGTAAGAAATATACACCACAAGAAATCTCAGCAATGATTCTTCAAAACTTGAAGAAAACAGCAGAAGATTATTTAGGTGCAACCGTTACTCAAGCTGTCATCACAGTTCCAGCATATTTCAATGACGCACAGCGTCAAGCAACCAAAGATGCTGGTAAGATCGCTGGTTTGGATGTCAAACGTATCATCAATGAACCAACAGCTGCTGCACTTGCATACGGGATTGACAAGACTGAAAAAGAACAAACTGTCTTGGTCTTTGACTTAGGTGGTGGAACCTTTGACGTTTCGATCTTAAGACTTGCTGACGGTACGTTTGAAGTTATTTCCACAGCTGGTGACAACAAACTTGGTGGCGATGACTACGATGAAGTCATCATGAAGTATTTGGCTGAAGATTTCAAGAAAGAAAACGGCGTTGACTTACTGTTAGACAAAATGGCTGTTCAAAGATTGAAAGACGCAGCAGAAAAAGCGAAGAAAGAACTTTCTGGCGTTACATCATCAACGATTTCATTACCATTTATTACAATGGGTGTCGCTGGTCCTCTACATTTAGAAAAAACATTGACACGTGCGAAGTTCAATGAACTAACTGCTTCCTTAGTTGAACGTTGTGTTGGTCCAGTTCGTCGTGCATTATCAGATGCGAAGATGACAAATAAAGATATCGACCAAGTCTTACTCGTTGGTGGTTCAACCAGAACACCAGCAGTTCAAGAAATGGTTAAACGTGAATTAAACAAAGAACCTAACAAGAGCGTGAACCCTGATGAAGTTGTTGCAATGGGTGCAGCAATTCAAGGTGGCGTCCTTGCTGGTGATGTTAAAGATGTCTTACTCTTAGACGTTACACCACTTTCATTAGGTATTGAAACACTTGGTGGTGTCTTCACGAAGTTAATCGAAAGAAACACAACTATCCCAACATCGAAGTCACAAGTCTTCTCAACTGCTGCTGATAATCAGCCAGCTGTAGATATTCATGTCCTTCAAGGTGAAAGATCAATGGCTGCAGATAACAAGACCTTAGGTCGTTTCCAATTAGGCGACATTCCAGCTGCACCACGTGGCGTTCCACAAATCGAAGTTTCCTTCGATATTGATGCCAATGGTATCGTTAGTGTTAAAGCAAAAGACTTAGGTACGAACAAAGAACAAAAGATTACCATTTCTGGAAGTGGTTCACTTTCTAAGCAAGATATCGACCGTATGGTTAAAGAAGCTGAAGAACAAGCTGAAGCTGACAAACAAAGACGTGAAGAAGCTGATCTTAGAAATGAAGCAAGCAATCTCATTTTCCAGACCAATAAAGCAATTGATGATCTTAAAGAAGACATTGATGAAAACACAAAGACAAAACTCCAAGGTTTAATCAAAGATCTTGAAGATGCGCTTTCAGGCACTGACCTTGATTTGATTAGATCAAGAAAAGAAGCACTTGAAAAAGATGCTCAAGAAGTTGCTACCAAAGCATATCAGAAAGCACAAGAAAAGCATCAAGCTGAACAGCAACAAAATGATGGACAACAAGAATCCCCACATGACGACAACAATACAGTAGATGCTGAATTCGAAGAAAAATAAGATTTGACAAAAAAATAAGTAGGACTTTTTGTCCTACTTTAAAACTATGGAGTTGATGATATGGCAGATAAAAGAGATTATTATGACGTGTTAGGTGTGTCTAAGACAGCATCCGAAGATGAAATCAAGAAAGCATACCGAACACTTGCGAAAAAATACCACCCTGATGTTTCATCTGAACATGAAGCTGAAGCGAAGTTCAAGGAAGTCCAAGAAGCTTATGATAATTTAAGTGATCCACAAAAGCGTGCTGCTTATGACCAATATGGTCATGCTGGCAATCCTTTTGGTGGCGGAGCAGGTGGTCAAGGCTTTGGTGGATTTGGTGACTTTGGAGGTTTTGGTGACATCTTCAGCCAGTTTTTTGGTGGTGGACAGAGACAACAAAGACAAAACCCAAACAGCCCTCAACATGGAGAAGATTTGGAAAGAAATATCACGATTGATTTCATGGAAGCTGTTTTGGGAACCAAAAAGACCATTACAGTTGAAGTGGATGAGGAATGCCATGTCTGTCATGGATCCGGTGCTGAATCCTCAAAGGATGTTGAAGTTTGTGATCGCTGTCACGGTGATGGCGTAATCAATGTTGAACAAAGAACGATGTTTGGTGCGATGCGCTCGCAACAAGTTTGTCCAAAATGTGGTGGATCAGGGAAAATCATTAAAAAACGTTGTTCCACATGTAATGGACGCGGTCGTGTTAAAACCAATAAAACTGTGGATGTCAATATTCCAGCAGGCGTTGATAACAACATGTCCTTAAAAGTAGCTGGATATGGTAATGGAGGATCCAAAGGTGGCGCTCAAGGAGACTTGTATTTAAGCTTCAGGGTTCGCCCACATAAGGTTTTCAAGCGGAATCATGATGATATTATCTTAGAGATTCCGATTACAGTCACACAAGCTGTTTTAGGAGCGACGGTGGAAATACCGACGATCTACGGTGATGTGAACTTGAAAATTCCTGCAGGTATTGAACATGGCACCATTCTCAGAATGAGAGAAAAAGGGGTTGCCAATGTCAGAACAAAGCGTAAAGGCGATCAACAAGTGATTGTTGGAATCAAGGTTCCAAAGAACCTTTCATCACAGGAAAAGAAACTTTATGAACAACTAGGAAAATTAGAAACGAAAGAAAAAGAATCTAGTTGGGAAAAGTTCAAGAACCTATTTAAAAACTGATTTACATGAAAGAGCCTGAAATTCTAGGCTCTTTTTTTAATAATCATACACTTACAAAAATGATATAATTTATGTGATAATCAAATATAAAATAATAGAAATAGATTCGATCAATAATCTAATATTTCTATTTATATTTAAAAGAGGA
>QKIB01000119.1 GCA_003249785.1 Acholeplasmatales bacterium | reverse complement strand
TCTATAAGTATACGTCCAATCATTAGGATTGCTAGCATCATAGGTCCAACTCATGACTGGAAAAGCAATGATGCCTTTTTCAGGAGAAATCATGAGCGCTTTTGGATTATAAGATGCTTCTGAATAACTATATGAATAAAGGTCTGAAGCATATTGGTTCAATAGCTGATATTCGTCCAAAACAGTTTCAGAATCATAAGCGCTAATCTTCATACCTGTAACAAAACCATTTTCATCCGCAGTGAATCCAAAACCAATCAGATGATTGTTATCGTCCCAAACATGTAGATATGTGGAGAATCCTGGTTCTTCAATTGCTCCGGTGATTACTGGAGCTGTTGGATCAGATAAATCTATAGTGTATAGCGGATCATGCGTTTCAAATGTTACCACGTAGCCCTGATCGCCATTGAAACGGACCGATTTGATGCTTTCATTAGGTTGACCCAATCCTTCTTGAATTGAACCTAGAATCTTGAGTTCATCGGTTGTTTCATCTTCTGTCAAGACATAAAGTGCATTCTGAATCGGATTCCAAGTGGATGTGACAACTCTGAAATTGCCATCGTATTCATCCATCCAATACTGATCGCCAACATAACCTGGTAAAGTCTTTTGTCCGACATATGAAACGGATGCTGTTTCAGGATCTAATGCATATTTAATAATTTGAACCTTACTATCATAGGTATCTGATGCCCATGATGTATAATTATCAACCGTATAGATTGCGTCAGTCGATGCATAGATTTCAGAAACATTGCCTAAGAATGCTTGAGATGTGACATCGTATGTATCAAGTCTGATGCCAGTAACAACTGTCATACTATAAACAGGAACATTATTGAAATAATAAATCGAATCATAACCTAGATAAGAGGTTGAGGTTTGACCATCAACAGTTTCTTTATATTCTGGTCTGAGTTCATCTTCATTTAGATACTTACTCGAAATCAGATAAAGTGCATTGCCTATCAAACGATGTTCATAGAAATTGGAATTTGTTTCCAGTTTGTATTCTAGTTCCATCGTTGATCGATTATAGATATATACTGCTCCTGAATACGAAGTATAGGTCCAACCATAGAAATCAACACCATCTTGGTAGACATAAGGAATGTATGTATAGACATATCCAATGACAATCAGTTGTGTATCAGTTAAATACAAGGCATCTGTATACATATCACCTAAATCCAAATCTGCTTGAGGTGTAACTGTACCATCAAGATTGACGTCAATGACTCTGACATGATTATAATATCTAGTCGCATAATAGATCGTGTTTCCATCGGTCTTGACGATATCAGCTTCATCGACGCCTTCAACTTGATTATTGGTTCCGATATAATCTCTAGTAGCCGTATTGGATTGATCAGCAGCAGGTGATACTGCATCATCTACCATTCCAAACTCTGGAAATAATCCTCCCCAGTAGTAACTTGAGTTGGTATCATCAATCAGTTTCTGCAAGGTTGCTTTATCTCCTACAGGTGTTGCATTCATCAAAACACGATCACCTAACATGTTAGGGACTAAAAATGCCCCTGATGCTACAGTGGTCGCGAGTAATAATGAACTTAAAGCAAATCCATATGAACGTTTCAACCAATAAAGCTTGGGAACTTTAGGTGTAACCACCTTCTGTACTTTTTGAAACTGGCTGAGTTTACGATTCCAAATGATATCTCTTGTCAGTTGTACTGCAAAAAACACAACAAAAACACTGATGAGTCCAAAGAATATCCATCCGAATGTTGTCATGATTATTCCTCCTTCTTTTGAATGCCTAGGGCATGTTTAAACGATTTCACAAAGGAACGTGAAACTTCCAGATGTGATCCATCCATGAGTTCCAAATCAAGTTTTGCATTGAGTGTCGTTCGGATATAACGAATCTTTGCTATATTCACAACGAATGATTTCCCAATACGGATGAAATGATAAGGTCTTAGGATTTCTTCCAGTTGATAGAGCGGCTGTTTGATGATTTGATTGGTCATATCTTTTGTATGCAAATAGATATCTTCACCAAATGATTCTAAATACATCATCTCTTGAACTGAAAATTGAACATAGCCGTTTTGTGTCTGGAACATCACTTGTGATTTCTCAATCGCTAAGAGTTCCAGAATCGGGCGGACTTTGTCCAAATCTGTTTCATCCAAGATGATACCGACTTTATCGGAAGGGACTTCATTTGGATCATCTGTAATCACAAGATCCAGTTCTTGGGCAAACGCTTTGCGTAAACGCTCGACATCGTCCTTGTTCCAAATGATTTTGAACATCCTTGGTGTTCCTCCTGTCTTCATTATAGTCATACTGCCTAGGTAAAAAAAAGAGGTTTCAGATAAGATGCACCTATAGGCTGATAGGTTACATATCTACCTTTATTTTAGCATAACACAGCCATTTCATCTGAAAAAAAACTGGAACCAGCAGGTTCCAGCCTTAATTTGATTTTGGTTTACGCTTTGTGAGATCCAAAGTGAGTTTAGCAATAGCGACAAACACGACATAAAATTCAAGTCTACCTAAGAACATACCAACTGTGGAAGTCCATAAAATACCTGGGGCTGCAGTATAACCTGTGATACCAACCGATAATCCAACAGTACCTAAAGCGGAAGCAAACTCAAATAAAGAATCCTTAATTGAAAATCCATACATCGAGAAAATCACTGTTCCAATGATTAGGACAAGCATGTAAATCATCAAAAATGAATGGTTCTGAATGACATCATCTTTATCAACAATCGTTTTGGATCCCAATTTATTGATGAAGTGGGTTCGTATGGTTTTATGATGAGAGAGCTGATCCTTGATATTCCAGTACATGCTCTTAAATGCCAGTGCAACACGGTATTGTTTCATCCCACCAGCCGTTGAACCCATCCCTGCTCCTAAGACCATCGGAATGATGAGTCCTAAAATGAAGAACGTGGGTAGATTCAAGAAATTAGGAACGGTTTGATATCCGGTACCTGTCACAGCTGAAATGAATTGGAAACTGCTGACGCGCAGTGCATAAAAGAATCGTCCGTCATACATTGAAATCACATTGATTGTCATCAAAGGAATGAAGATGACCAGCAAAATGCCTAAGAGTTTGATTTCAACATGATGGAAAACATTCTTGAATTTTCCTCTGATGAGCATCAAATGAACAAAGAAATTGGTTCCACCTAAAATCATTAGGATCATAGTAATGATTTCAATCGGAACACTATTGTATGCGCCAATGCTAGAGGCTTGCGTCGAGAAACCGCCTGTAGCAACCGCACAAATCGAGTGGTTGATTGCATCAAATACAGGCATTCCGAAGATGACATAAAAGAGTGAGCCAACTGCGATATACCCAATATAGATAGATAAAATAGTACGTCCTGAACGAATCAGGTTAGGAACAAGTTTGTCACTATGGCCTTCGGCACTATATAAGCGCATCCCGAATTTATCAGAAATCGCTGAGGTCAAAACTAAAACAAGACCGACCCCACCAAAAAACTGTAATAGACTTCTAAACAGTAGAAACATGCCAGGTGTTTGCTCAACATTG
>QKIB01000032.1 GCA_003249785.1 Acholeplasmatales bacterium | reverse complement strand
TGGTTGGGTGGAACACAATGCAAATCAGATATGGGTCAGTGTATTGGCAGTCATGGCTCGTGCATTATTGGAAGCAAATATTGAAGCAAGTCAAATTCATTCGATTGGAATTACAAATCAAAGAGAAACCACGGTAGTTTGGGATAAAAAGACAGGTCAGCCAGTCTATAATGCCATCGTTTGGCAATCCAGACAAACATCAGATATCTGTGATGAACTCAACCAACAAGGTTATGGACCATTGTTTAGAGAAAAAACTGGTTTGTTGATTGATGCTTACTTCTCTGGAACCAAGGTCAAATGGATCTTGGATCATGTCCCTCATGCAAAAGAAAGAGCTGAAAAGGGCGAACTTGCTTTTGGTACCATCGATTCATGGTTGGTTTATAAGTTATCAGGGAAAACGCATATCACCGATTACACCAATGCATCCAGAACATTGATTTATAACATTTATGATTTGAGATGGGATAAAGAGCTTTGTGATATTTTAGGAATTCCAATGTCTATGCTACCTGATGTCAAATCTTCTTCTGAAATTTATTCGTATACTATACCTTATCACTTTTTTGGTGAAAAAGTACCCATCAGTGGTATTGCTGGTGATCAACAAGCTGCACTATTCGGTCAAGCATGTTTTGAAAAAGGCAGTGTGAAAAACACATATGGTACTGGATGTTTCATGTTGATGAATACAGGTAACCAACCTGTTATATCCAATAATGGGTTACTCACAACGATTGCGTGGGGTTTAAATGGAAAGATCACATATGCACTTGAAGGTAGTGTATTCGTCGGTGGTTCTTCTGTGCAATGGTTAAGAGATGGCATTAAGCTGATTGATTCCGCATCGGAAACTGAAGCATTAGCAACTTCACTAGAAAACAATGAAGGTGTCTATCTCGTACCTGCATTTGTTGGACTAGGTACACCTTATTGGGATTCAGATGCAAGAGGTGCACTATTCGGCTTGACCAGAGGAACTGGTAAATCACATATCGCAAGAGCGACACTTGAGTCCATCTGTTATCAATCCATGGATGTCTTAAGAGCTATGGAAGAAGACACGAAGATGCCAATCAAGTCGTTTAAAGTTGATGGTGGAGCAACTGTCAATACCTTCTTGATGCAATTCCAATCTGATATTCTTAATCTGAATGTCGAACGTCCTGTGATTCAAGAAACCACTGCACTTGGTGCAGCATATCTATCAGGTTTATCAACAGGTTATTGGAAATCAATCGATGAAATCAAAAATAGTTGGAAACTCGAAAAACTTTTTACGCCTCAGATGAACGAAACTGATAGATCCCAGAATATCAAAGGATGGAAAGTTGCTGTTTCAGCAACCAGACAGTTCAAGAATAAATAAGTTTCAAAACTTTGATGTATAATAAGCTTAGAAGGACGGTGTTATGTTATGTTTGAATACGCAATGGAATTCGATGATTTAGTCAAAGAATTCAAGAAAAGAGTCGTTATCCATGATAAAGCTATCTTATTAATCTATTTAGCTGATCATGTCTATGCCTTAGATGATAAGTGTGGCCATATGGGTGCGTCACTCGTCAAAGGTACAGTGAAGGATCATACGGTTGAATGTAAATCACATCATGCTGTTTATCAAGTCGAAGACGGAAAAGTGTTAGAAAAAGCGCATGTTGGATTTGTTAAAATGCCGACAAAATCATTAGACACCTATGAAACCGAAATCAAAGATCAAAAGATTTATGTAAAAGTGTAAATAAAAAAAGCAGAGACTCAAAGGTAGAGTGTCTGCTTTTTTATGTCATCATCACTATTTATAAAAAGTTGTTAGTGATGCTGCGGATTTTCTTGGTTTTGCCGGTTTTTCCCAATCACTGTATCCAACCATCACCATACCGACAATGATTTCTCCTGGATTGAGTCCCAATACATCCTTGAATTTATCAGTTTCTGTATACATTGGTGTCTTCAAGGAAGTCGCGAAACCAGCTTCAGTGGCAAGTAACAAGAAGTTCTGGATAAGCATAGCAACTGCTTCCAAATCTTCAAGACCATCTCTTAAGTCTTTGTTTTGTGGTGTAACAAAAGCAATCAATGTTGGTGCAGAAAAGAGTTTATTCAAGAGGGGTTCTTGTTGAATTCTGAGTTCTTCATTTAAAGAATCTAAATAACGATCAAAAAGTGCTTTTTTATGCTCACCTTCAATTACAATGAATCTCCAAGGTTCTCTCATCTTATGATTGGGTGCGTATACCGCACTTTCTAAGAGTTCAACCAATAAACTGGAATCCACTTTTTGGTCAATAAACTTGGAATTACTGGTACGTTTTTTAATGATATCTGATAATTTCATAACAATCATCTCCTTAATTTTATGATACATCAGAACGCATGAACATTCAAAGAATACACAAAAAAAAGTAAGAGGATGAGACGGCCTCTTACTTAAAAAGGGACAAGCGTAGATACTTATAGTATTTTTTTCGGGTGCACGTGATTGCCATTGATCTCTTCAATCATCTTTTCACGCAAATAATCGAAGAGCGTTGTAATGAATAAAAAGATCAGAACCATAAGTACTGAAAACTGAAGATCAAAGCTAATGATTGCATATGAAATGAAGAGCATTGCTAAAAAGACGTAGAACATATACATGAATTTCCCCAGTCTTGGTTTATGCTTTTTCAGTTGGTCATAGTTGTTTTTCTGCAAGACAACTACAAAGACGATGAGGAAAATGTAACCAGTCATTCCGCCATAGGTAAACAACATCGATGAATTTGCAATCGAATGGTTATCAGGTAGGAAGTGGTTGATGGTGAGGTCTCCTGCATAATAAATCAATGCAAACGTGCTGAGGACCATAATGAATTTGATGATGTTTTTCATTGGTGTCAATCCTTTCTTTTGGCAAAGCTCTAACTGTCATAGACATCTGGAGTTGTATACATAATCAATGCTTCAATAGAGTTATTCAAAGCCCGTGAATTAGCCCTATAGAAAATAATGTATCGATATTGAAGCATTGACTATATACACAACTGAAATCCGTCTGACCAAACATATCAATCATGCTTACGCATTGAAGTCATTTTCCAATTGGTATAAAATAGGGAGAGAAAATACCTTGTGCAACGTTACTGTTACATGTATCTTTTGATACAATGCAAAGATTCCGTGACAAATGGAAACCGCGACAAGCAATGTGTAAAGATGAAGAACGAAATACGTAATTTCTCAATTTATAATATTATTTTTTAAGAATTTTTTAAGAATTTTCGGTTCATAAATATGTTATAATGAACTTGAATTCAGTATTGATCAAAGGCTTGCTGAAGCAACTTGACCTTTGCTTATACTAAAGTTCAACGTGAGATGGCAAATCCGAATTGTGGAAACCTAAAGAAACGAATTCTGGAATATATAGATTTGTATTTCCATGATGTGCCCATTCTGGTGTTCCTGAATTACCGAAATCTAATACAACCCATTCTGGTGTTCCTGAATTACCAAAGTCTAATACAACCCATTCTGGTGTTCCTGAATTACCGAAGTCTAATACAACCCATTCTGGTGTTCCTGAATTACCGAAGTC
>QKIB01000047.1 GCA_003249785.1 Acholeplasmatales bacterium | reverse complement strand
TCGTATGCCTGCATAATAATTTCAGTCATAGATTTCTTCTTTCCTAAAAGGTTCATAAGATCCGATGGTCAAATCGCCAAGTTCAAGATTACCAATTCGAATTCTCTTTAATTTTAACACCAAATGTCCCGTAGCTTCAAACATCCGCTTGACTTGATGAAATTTCCCTTCATCAATGGTGATTTTGACAAGTTTACCGTAAGATTCGATATGAAGTGCTCTAGCGAGATACATCTGATTCTTTCCATCTTTGATCATGACGCCTTTCATGAGTGTTTCGTTTGCATCAAAGTCATGATCCAGTTCAACTTCATAGACTTTAGGAACATGGGATCTTGGCATCGTAATCTGATGTGCAAACCCACCATCCGTTGTTAAAATCATCAATCCTTCTGCATCCAGATCCAAACGTCCGGCAATAGCAAAATCAAATCGGTCATAAGGTGCTTGAATTAACTGTGTGACACACGGATGCAATTCATCTGTATTTGCTGAAAGATAGCCTGAAGGTTTATAAAGTTTCAAATAGATGGGATACTTGTAGAAAACCAGTTCATCGTCTATCATCACTTTCTCAATGTTTGGATCTACTTCAAAACTCGGTGTGAAAACACGCAATTGATCAACTTTAACGACATGATCTTTTAAAAAAGTTTTGATTTCACTGCGTGATCCATATTTGAGGTTCGATAGAAATTTATCAATACGCATGAAGACGCTCCTTGTGATATAATAAAGGTGAGGTGTAATACTATGATTCTCATGAAAAATATCATCCGCGAAGGACACAAAACATTAGAAACCGTCGCCAAAGAGGTCAAACTTCCATTATCTGGCGCAGATAAGAAATTACTCAAAGAAATGCTTGAATTTGTCATCAATTCTCAAGATGATGAAATGGTAGAAAAATACGGACTGCGTCCTGCTGTTGGTATCGCTGCTCCACAAGTCAACGTTTCAAAGCGCATGTTTGCATGCCATGTCACTGATTTTGATGGAACACTCTACTCGTTTGCTCTAGTCAATCCAGTTCTAACCAAGAAAAGTACTGAAATCATCTACGTTCCTGGTGGGGAAGGATGTCTTTCAGTCGATCGACTAACTGAAGGTATCACACCAAGATACAAGCGTGTGACATTTGAAGCACTCAGCTATGATATCGCAAGTGGTGAGCTGATTCCTGTTGAACTCAATCTGGAAGGTTATGTAGGTATTGTTTTTCAACATGAATTCGATCATATCAACGGCATCATGTTTACAACCAAACTTTTCAGTTCATTACCCAACGCAGAACCTGCATTCCAAATGCCTGAAGAAAACGATACTATTTAAAAATTACATTAAGAACTTTAATTTGATTATCCAAAATGTCATCGATGGTGACATTTTTTGTTTGCTCATTTGGAAAAATCTTCTTAGATAAATCAGAAAGCATGGATTCTTTCTTTTTCTGATTTCTTTTCATGATTTTTGCAAAGAATCCAGCTTTTTTCTTTTCTAAGAAAAAGACTTCCTCATTGAAACGATTATCCATCATGAACAATCCATCATAACGATCTCTGATCATTTTCTTGAAAATTGACAATAAATCCGTTTTTCCATACCCCATGAGGTGTGGAACATTTTGATGATCAGCATCAATGGCTGCAAATGCACCAATGTTCTTCTTTAAAAGTCGATAGGCAGTTGTTGTTGATTCATTATTCATCATGAGTTCAACAGGATCAAAATAAACACTGAGGACATTGGATTTCATTTTCTTGAGGATGAAGGCATAAACATTTGCCTTGTAGTGATTAACAGGCAATAAGATGATTTTCTTTCCACTTCTCATCGCTGCATCTACAAAAGGCTCAAGTCGTGTCTTGATGTTTTCAAATTCTTCAATCACATCATGAAAAACAGGCAATCTAAAAAACAAAGTGTTGACTTTGAATTTATCTGCTAGCTTCAGCATATACTTGAATGCATCCAATGCTTCTGTATGTTTGCTATCACTGTTGAGATCATAACTTGGTATCGCTGTATCAATCGCTGCGATTTTCATTTTCTTGTCTTTAAGTAAAGAAAGTATTTTCTTATGTTCGGAATCATTAAGTTCGATCAAAGGTTGATGGTCATAACTGCGCAAGCAGAGATAGGTCAACCCATGTCGTTCTGCAGTATCAACCTGTTCTTCAAAAGTTGCTTTGCCGTCAAGATCAAAATATCCGGTAATTGTTGCTTTCATAAGTGCCTCCATTCATACATCAAAATCCCACCTGCAACACTGACATTGAGACTTTCAACATTTTGTGTCTCGATGGTGACTGAAGCATCCGCTAGTGTTTTGACTTCTTCAGAAACACCATGCCCTTCGTTTCCCAAGATCAAGACTACTTTTTTACTTTGGTTTGAAAAACCTTTTTGATGTGCATCTGCATAAATGATTTGATAATCTTGTGTTTTTAGTTCAGAAATCGAAGAATCCAAAGGACATCTTTCCAAATAAGCTTCAAACAAAGCGCCTTTGGATGCTCTGATAGTTTTCTCATTATAGAAATCTGCAGATTTAGGACTCACGATGATATGATTGAAACCAAAAGCTACCGCACTTCTAATGAGTGCACCGACATTATCGGGATCCTGTACATCATCAAGCATCAGAATCTTAGTGCTCTGTCTTTTAGGATTGGTCTTCTTGCAGACTGCAAGATCTTCAAAAAAAGTTTCAGCTTGTTGTAACTCCATCATGAGTTCTTTAGAGAGCAATATACCTTCATGCTCAGGATTGGATGTCAAGATTTCAACAATGGCATCATGTTTTTTTGCTTCTAAAATCAAATGGGGACCATAAACCAAAAACAGACCCATCTGATCTCTATGTTTCTTTTGTTTGAGTTTGATCCAGTTTTTCAATGAACGATTTTGTCTGGATGTGATGTTCATTGGTTTTCCTTTCTCCAATTAAGGATAGCCTCATAGGTTGAAAATCCATATTCCTGAATATTGGAAACTGATGCTTTGTCAATGACAATCATCTGTGTTTTTTCCAATGCTTCTTTGATCATTGGTTCATAATCAAATGTATTTTCATACTTTGATGCATAGACTTCCATCGGTTTGGTCACCGGTGATTTAGGTACATAAATGCTGCAACAATCATTAAATGGTCGCGTGGATATATCATAAGATCCGATTTGATTGGCTAGATCAATGATATCAATTTTGTCATAAGTGATCAATGGTCTTAAAATTGGGATGCGTGTCACAGATTCGACAACTTGCATGCTATTTAAAGTTTGACTAGCAACCTGTCCAACGGATTCTCCGTTGATTAGACAAAGTACTTTTTGTTTTTTGGCAAGTCGTTCAGCAAGCCGATACATCATCCGGCGCATCACCGTAATGATATAAGGATCAAAAACATTGGCTAGAATCTGTTCATGAATCTGTGTGAAAGGAACCAAAAACAAACGGATGCTTGCATTTGGTGTATATGCAGTGAGAACTTTGGCTAAATCTATCACTTTTTGAACGGATTCAAGTGGTGTCATCGGTGTTGATTCAAAATGAACCAGTTCGACTTCAATCCCTTGCTTCATGGATAAGAACCCTGCGACAGGACTGTCTAGCCCTCCACTCATCATAAGCAAGCCTTTACCTGCAGTCCCATAAGGGAATCCACCCATGCCTTTGATGCTTCTTAAATACAAATAAGCAACATCTTTTCTTAATTCGACATGCAATGTTTCTTCAGGATGTTTAACATCAACGGTAAACGGTCTTTTTGCTCCACTTAAGATTGGGCTTGCAATCTTCTGTGTGATTTCCAAACTTGTCATTGGAAATGACTTATCATGTCTTTTGGTTTCAATCTTGAAATGAACATTGTCTTGATCTATTTCTTCATCTAGAACCTGACATCCGACCTTGATGATATCTTGTATGTCAGGAGATGCCACATATGCGACATGAAACGAATGGAGTCCAGGAATCATGTGCAATCTAAACATAATCTCTTTTTCTTCATAATTTTTGAAATCAATAAAAATACGATCATGTGTGAATTCATACGCCACATCTAGATCTTTTAATTTTTCTATGAGATGTTTTCTAACTCTTTTGATAAAAAATCCAATATTTTTGCCTTTAAGCATCATATCGCCGAAACGAATTATGATTTTCTTCTTCATGTTCAATCACCACTACTATTTTAACATATATGATATAATAATGGCGGCGGTGATATCATGAAAAATATTGAACTTCTAGAATCAGCAAAAGCACTCTTGGAAATTCAACCCAATACTTTATCCAAACTCTCCAATGCCTCTGCATTTCTCAATGAGACGCTTGATCAGCTTAATTGGATTGGATTCTATCTTTATGATGGAGAAAAACTGACCGTAGGTCCTTTTCAAGGTAAAGTCGCATGTTCGACCATTGAAATCGGAAAAGGTGTTTGCGGGGAAGCTGTTTCATTCAAAAAAACCATGGTTGTCGGTGACGTGCTTACTTATCATAATCACATCGCATGCGACTCCAATAGCAGATCTGAAGTGGTTGTTCCTATTTTTATTAAAAACGTCTTATACGGCGTTTTAGATGCCGATAGCCCCATTTATGACCGCTTCGATCAGGATACTGTATCCTTTCTCGAAGAATTCGTTACGTTATTGGTGAAAACAATTGACATTTAATACCCTATAGGGTAAAATGAGAAGCGTCGGTAAAAAGCAGGCAAACGATTTGAACATATTTGATCCCTACCATTAGAGCCCTTAGTAACCTTTCTGCTTTAAGGCGAACAGAACATCGGGATCGCATGATCGAAGTCATTTGTAAGTTTTTGCCACCAAACTATAAAGGAGGTAAAAATTATGTCACGTTATACTGGACCAACTTGGAAAATTTCTCGTCGTTTGGGCTATTCCATTTCCGAAACCGGAAAAGAATTAAAAAAGCGCCCATATGCACCTGGCCAACATGGACAACGTCGTTCTAAAGTTAGTGATTACGGTACCCAATTGCATGAAAAGCAAAAAGTCAGATTTACTTATGGCGTATCGGAAAAACAATTTAGAAAGACTTTCAACGAAGCGGACAAGATGAAGGGTAAGCATGGTGAAAACTTCTTGCGTTTGCTCGAATCTCGCCTTGATAATGTCGTCTATCGTTTAGGACTTGCCAAGACAAGAGCTCAAGCTCGTCAAATGGTAAACCACGGACATTTCCTAGTTGATGGAAAGAAAGTGGATATTCCATCCTATCGTTTAGTCCCAGGTCAAAAGCTTGCACTTCGTGAAAAGTCAAAGAACTTGAAGATTGTTCAAGAAGCTTTGGAAAGCCAATATGCAACTGTTGAATATGTTTCATTCGACAAGGACAATGGCGTTGGAACGTTTGTACGCTACCCAGAACGCAATGAATTCTTGCAAGAAGTTAATGAACAGTTGATTGTTGAATTCTACAACAGATAATAAAAAAATAAGATGATTCCGCGGAATCATCTTTTTTTATGCTTTGATGGGTTCTAAACAATTCAAGTGGATGATCCACTTTTTCTTATCGATATCCTCGATTAAAGCGTATGTATGTTTGTGAATGAATAAAACAACATACTCATTGACTGGATTGATCTCTTCAACTTCCTTGATTAGGTAAGCTCTTTTGCCTTCGACAAATTCAACAAATCTTGCTGGAATGACATTCCCGTTGATGGTATAGCCTCTTTTTCCGTCAATCAAAAGTGTACGTTGTTGTTTTTTGAATGATGATGGAAATGGAATTTTATACTCCAAATTCTTTACACGATACTTCAGATGTCCCAATCGTCTATTTTTAATATTAACGATGATGACAAAACTGATAATCATAACGAGTAATATCATAGCTAAAACATACATACCAGTTCTAAGAAACTGTGGATCCACAGCAATAACAATCATAAAAACAATGGTTGTCGCTACGGCAACAATTGCAAGTTTTAATAGATCTTTCTGGTGATTTTTTCTAAGTTGATCTGCAAACATGATTCCCTCCCATGTCTTTCTATTCATATGAATCATATCGTCATATAATGTACAATTATTATAACATATTTATTGGATTCGGCAATGGTTTTTTTTAATTTCACATATTATGTGAAAGGTAAAAATGGCAAGAGCTTTGTCTCTTGCCGGTATTTATTTTTATTGGTTTTTTACTTTTTTGAAAGCTGCATTCACGAGTGTCAAAAAGGAAGTGGGATCCAAGGATGCGCCGCCTACAAGTGCGCCATCGATGTCTGAAGTTGCTAATAAGCTTTCCACGTTTTTTGTGTTAACTGATCCGCCGTAAAGAATACGAACCTGTTC
The DNA here is from genome assembly GCA_003249785.1 of Acholeplasmatales bacterium. Classification (GTDB taxonomy): domain Bacteria; phylum Bacillota_I; class Bacilli_A; order Acholeplasmatales; family Acholeplasmataceae; genus Peloplasma. The sequence goes on along the minus strand of QKIB01000047.1, from coordinate 37,581 downwards.
TGCAACTTCTTTTCCATACAAAGTCGATAAGACATTGCGGATAGATCTGATGGTGTCGTTTGCTTGTTCTGGTGTTGCGGTTTTTCCAGTTCCAATTGCCCAAATAGGTTCATAAGCAATCACTGTTTTTAAAGCTTCTGCCTTACTGACATTCAAATATGCTTTTTCAACTTGTTTCTTGACAACTTCGTCTGTCGTTCCTGCTTCTCTGATTTCCAAAGATTCACCAACACAAACGATAGGTGTGATTTCCTGATTGACAGCTGCCAATAACTTTAAGTTGACTGTTTCATCGGTTTCATTGAAATAAGCGCGTCTTTCACTATGTCCGATCACAACATAATCAACACCATAGGATTTAAGCATTGCTGCTGAAATTTCGCCTGTATAGGCTCCTTCTTGAGCATAGTGCATGTTTTGCGCACCGATGCGTAGATTTTCACCTTCACGTTTGACGAGATCCTTGAGGAAGATAGCAGGTGCACAAATAACAGATTCAACAAGTTCTTTATCAGGTAGTTCTAAATTGACGGCATAAATAAATGCATAGGCTTCATCTTTGACCTTATACATCTTCCAATTACCGGCAATGATTGGTCTTCTTCCCATACGTTTAACCTAAAATCGATGAGATATCTCTAATCGCTTCTTCAGCACGTGATCCCTTAGCAACGATTTTCACGTTTTTACCATAGGGGATTGCGAGTGACATTAAAGCCAAAATCGATTTCAAATCGACAACCTTGTCTTGATATTGAAGTTCAACTTCAACAGCGTATTTGGATGCTGTCTGAACGACTTTTGCTGCGAGACTTGCATGAAGTCCTGCTGTGCTTTTGATTAAAATTTCTTTTTCCATATTATTCCTCTTTTCCATTAAAACGTTGGAGGTGAACTGATCCAAAGAACTTTGGCGTGTTGATTTGAACTATTAATCAAATAATGTTCTTTATTTGCCAAGTAATAGAAGGTTTCACCTTTTCTAACAATTTGTCTTTTTTTATTGAGCACCAAAACAATCTGGCCTTCGAGTACATAACCGAATTCTTCACCGGGATGTGGGTCATTGATTGGTGACTGTCCACCGGGTTCCATATCTATCAGGATTGGTTCCATTTCATATTTTAAAGCATTTGGTACAATCCAACTAATCATATGCTTCAAAACATCATTGGTTTCTTGTTTGAAGTCTTCTTTCTTATAAACAAAAACTTGTTCTTGTTCATTTGAGAAGAATTCGTGAACATCTGTCCCTAAAGCTGCAAGAATGGAAAATAAGGTTTGTAGTGAGGGTGAGGTCAAATTGTTTTCCACTTGTGAAATGTAGCCTTTAGTCAGTTCAAGCTGACGTGCAAGTTCTTCTTGCGTCAGATTGTGAGATAATCTAAGATTTCTGATTTTCTTTCCAATGTCCATTATTTGTCGTCAACACATTCAATGCCTGGAAGTAATTTGCCTTCGAGGTATTCAAGTGATGCTCCACCACCTGTTGAAATATGTGTAAATCCGTCAGCCATACCAAATTGGATGACTGCAGCAGCGGAATCTCCACCACCGATAATGGTTGTTGCATGATCTTTGATTTCCGTGAGTGCTTGAGCAACACTGCGTGTACCTTCAGCAAATCTTGGGAATTCGAAGACGCCAAGTGGTCCATTCCAGACTACAGTTTTTGCAGTCGCAATGTATGATTCAAATAGCGCGATGGTTCTTGGACCAATATCCATTCCCATTTCGTCGGCTGGAATGTCTGTGACATTTCTGACGTGCTTTTCACTTTCTGGATCAAATGCTTTTGCTGTGATAACATCATCACCTAAAACAATCTTTCCATTGGCTAGCGCCAAAAGTTCATTGGCAAGATCAAGTTTATCAGCTTCAAGTAAACTGTTACCGATTTCCATGCCTTGAGCTTTGAAGAAGGTATAAGCCATACCGCCACCAATTAAGACTTTATCAGCAACTTTTAGCAAGTTCTTGATGACTTCGATTTTATCAGATACTTTCGCTCCTCCAAGAATGGCGATGAAAGGTCTTTCTGGATTTTCAAGCGTTCCACCAATGAAGTTGATTTCTTTTTCTAAAAGGAATCCAGCAACTGTATCTTTGATATTGGATGCAATCCCAACATTGGATGCTGCATCACGATGGGCTGTACCAAATGCATCATTGACGAAAACATCTCCAAGTGATGCCCAGTATTTACCGAGTTCTGGATCATTCTTACTTTCTTTTTTACCATTCAAATCTTCAAAACGGGTATTTTCAAACATCAGAACTTCACCGTCTTTAAGAGTGTTGATTGCTTGTTCTAGTGCTTGTCCTCGAGTTTCAGGAACAAAAATCACATTCTGATTCAATAATTCACTTAATCTTGTTGCAACCACTCTCAAGCTGTTGCTCGCTTTATCTGATTCGTCTTTGACTCTGCCGAGATGTGAGAAGACAATCGCTCTTCCGCCATGACTTAAAACATATTCTATGGTTGGTAATGCTTGGACAATTCGATTTTCATCGCTGATCTGTCCATCCTTGAGCGGCACGTTGAAATCGACTCTAATCAGGACTTTTTTGCCTTTAACATCAATATCTCTTACTGTTTTCTTAGCCATCATTTTTCCTCCTTTAATGATGTAATCGTCTTTGATTTAACCATGATTATTATATCACACTCCCTATTAATTTCTATCATTTTAGAAATGAAAGTGTTTTACTTTGTGCTTCCGAATCTGATTTAGAAGTTGAATTTGACTTTGAAATGATTCAATCTTTAGATTGATCATCAGTTTTTTCTCATGACTAAAGATCAAAGTCAGCTGATCCTCTGCCACGATTAAATCAACCACAGATGCATAATTGATCCAGATGTTTTCATGATCACGAACTCTTTGTGTGGGAACGAGCATCAAGGTTTCATCTAAATAGAGGGGAATGCGGTACCTTTTCTCAAACACATGTTGTACCGCTTTGAGATAACCTTCATATGTGAATAAACGCTCAATGCAAAGGTGTTTTACATAGGAAAGATTGGTTCTAGGACTTTGTGTCGATTGACCGTTTTGAAAAACAAGACAACCAAAGGCGTTATTAATGATGTAATCTATCATGTTTTTATCGAATAAAAAAAGGCCGATTGGCCTTTGATTATGCTTCCTCTTCTGTTTCTTTAACTGCTTTCTTTTGAGTCTTCTTTGCAACCCTGTTTAAATCGATGACTAATCTTTGTTCTGTTGAAGGATCAAAGAAGTGACATTTGTTCATATCTAACGCAAGCTTCATCTTATCTCCAATATGAACGCCAGTGCGTGCATTGATGGATGCACAGATGTTGCTGCCCTCGATGTTTGTATAGATATTTGTTTCAGCACCTAACAATTCGGCAACGTCAACAACGATTTGAAGAACTGCGCCTGGATATGCATCCATTACGACTTGTTCATCATGAATGTCTTCTGGACGAATACCTAAAACGATTTCTTTGCCAACCATGTTGTTTTCAGTGATGATTTCAAATTTGTCATCTGGAATCTTGATTGTGTGTGTTCCTGCAGTGAAGACACCTTTTGTGTCTACTGATCCACGAATAAAGTTCATAGGTGGTGTTCCAATGAATCCAGCAACAAACATATTGTTCGGATTGTCATAAATTTCTTTTGGTGCGCCAACTTGCATGATATAACCGTCCTTCATAACGACGATGCGGCTAGCCATGGTCATCGCTTCAATCTGGTCATGGGTGACATAGATGGTGGTTGTATTGATCTTGTTGTGCAGTTTGATCAGTTCGCCGCGCATTTGAACACGGAGTTTCGCATCAAGGTTTGATAAAGGTTCGTCCATGAGGAATACTTTTGCGTTACGAACGATCGCTCTACCTAAAGCAACACGTTGTCTTTGACCACCAGAAAGTGCTTTTGGCTTACGCTTCAAGTAAGGTGTCAAACCAAGAATTTCAGCTGCTTCATTGACTTTTTCATTGATGACATCTTTTGGCATTTTTCTCAGTTTGAGACCAAAAGCCATATTGTCAAACACTGTCATATGAGGATACAAAGCGTAAGATTGGAACACCATTGCGATATTTCTGTCTTTTGGTGCTTTGTCATTAACGAGTTCTTCATCAATGTAAAGTTCGCCTGAAGAAATTTCTTCAAGACCTGCAATCATTCTGAGTGTCGTTGATTTCCCACATCCTGATGGGCCAACGAAAACAATAAATTCCTTATCTCTGATATCCAAGTTGAAATCGAAGACAGCTTGGACGCCATTTGGATAGATTTTGTTGATATCTTTGAGTTTTAAAGTCGCCATATATTTCTCCTTTTTATTTCATTCTAAACCTATTATAACAATCCCTCATCATAAAAAAAATGTGCATCGTGCACATATTTTTATTTGAGTAGATGGTAGATGAGATAAGCATCCTTGAACTGCCTGACATCAAAACCTGTGACAATCATGAACTTGTCTAGACGTTGAATCAAAGTGTTTCGATGGATATAAAGCCTTTTTGCAGCAATACTCGTATTTTGATTACACTCTAAGAATGTCTTGATACTTTCAAGCATCATTTGATCTTTTTGGTACTTCCTTAAGAAATGATCATTGAACTCTGGTGTCGTTTGTGTGATGAAATGATTCAGAATGATCTGATCGTCCAGATATGCATATTTATAAAATGGAATTCCTTTCAACAGTTTTTTGGTCATTTTGAGATGTTCTTTCATCTCACTCGTTTTTTCGAAATGATGAGATACATAGAGTCTTAAATCCAGCAATGTATCGCTCATCACATTCAATATGATATCTGAAAGTGATATTTCAGTTTCATGTTCATAGAACAGATGAATGGCATTGTCGTCATTCTCTTTTCCGGTAAAATGAATGAATTCCGAAAATAGCGATATGATCATGTCTTCATCGGATTGGATCCAATTTTTACTTTCAATAATCAAATAACGAATCATGCTCAAACCTCGTGTTCTTTTTATACATTAAAAATGATAACAATCGATCAGAAGATTTGCTGATCGTAAAATAGTTCGATTGTATTTAAGATGCTCTCTATGGACACAGCAAATGCATAACCATTTTGAGTCAAAATTTGAATACCAATCAACTCTAAATTCGTGTTTATAATGGCTCCTCCATTCCCATAAATATCCGAGGGAATGCTTGTGTCAAAAAAGACAGTATTGTCTATATTGGGGATAGTGGATGCTTTCATGGTACCCATCGATAATGCGTTCATGACTTGATTGACATAACCAATCAATACGATAGGTTCACCTTGAATAGGCAGCATCGAACCAACACTGATGCTTGGTAAAACATACTGTGAATCCGTCAAAAAACGCAAGACAGACAAGTTATCTTTTTCGGATTCCATGAACAAATAACCAATATGTGTTCTGCCCTGATAATCGTAAACCGTATAGATATCATGTTCAGAAGCGTGAACCAGTGAGTAAGATGTGATGAGATACTGATAGGCATCTGTACCAAAGAAGATTGAACCAGATCCATGAGACACTTGATTTAATATGTTATTGGTATCATAGGATTCTACACGAATCATGACATTTGATTTCGTCGTGACTTGTGTCACATCATTAATAAAATATCTAAAGACTTGTTCATCAGAAATATCGTTTTCCAAATATGTATGGTATTGAACAAGTAAATCGCTATATTGAACTGATAGTTCTCTGCTAAAGGTACACCCTGATAAGAGGAACAAAAGTCCTGCAAATAAGAAAATCAATTGTTTTTTCATGAATTGACCTCCTCTTCCAAGTGTGAAGAAAGGATGAATTCTTTGATCTTTTCAACAGGAATCACGTAAGATCTCAGAGAACTTTCTTGTCCTGGGATGAAACTTCCAGCAAATACAAGACCTGCCATTTCAAATTGATTGTTCACAACCAAGCTGCCGCTGCTACCTGATTTTACTGGTGCATCTGTAATTAAAATAGGAAACAATACACCAATTTCATCACCATCAGAATTATCAACTTCAACAAATTGATAGTTCAAGGTCTTACCTAATGTGATGGCGTTAATCTGAGCATATGGGTATCCGAGAATTGCAATTCTCTGGTCAACAGGAACATTGCGAATAGCAAGTGGAATAGGTGATAGAACAGTGGTTGATTTCATGAATTTCAAGATGGCTAGATCATAATCAACACTATGAGCAAATAAAGTTGCTTGATATTGATTGCCAAGATAATCCCCGATGATGTAATTGATCTGTGGCCATGTGCTAGAATCCACGACATGTTGATTGGTAAGCACATAATAATAATCGGTATTTTCATCAATGATCACACCGGAACCAGTTGCTGATCCTGGTGCATTATAAACTAGTTTTTCAACCAGCACAACACTCTGCAAAGAGATCATTGAAACATGGTTAAAGTATTCAATGTCATCTTGGTAGACGGATTGATTATTGGCAACATAATCAAAGTATGTCGCATATAGGTCATTATAGCTTTGCTGTGATTTACAGCTTTGAAGCGACAATACAGCAAAGAGCAATACAAGAAAAATCATAAGTTTTCTCATAAGATCACCTTATTGATATTTTACGCTAATTTGCAAAAATAAAAAAGATATTTACCAAATTTAGCAAATATCTTTCTATATTTAAGTAAGTGATTATCCGATGGATCCTTCCATTTCAAGCTTAATCAATTGATTGAGTTCAATGGCATATTCCATAGGAAGTTCTTTAGTAAATGGCTCAATAAAGCCCATAACAATCATTTCGGTTGCTTCTGCTTCAGTCAATCCTCTACTCATTAGATAGAATAATTGATCTTCTGAAATCTTTGAAACGGTTGCTTCGTGTTCCAAGAACACTTCTGAGTTTTTCACGATATTTGTAGGGATGGTATCAGAAACTGAGACATCATCTAAAATAATCGTGTCGCATTCAACATGCGCTTTTGCACCTTTTGCTTTCTTTCCAAAATCAACTTTACCACGATAATTCACTGATCCTCCGCCTCTAGATATAGATTTAGAGATGATGGTTGATGTGGTATTTGGTGCAACGTGAATCATCTTAGCACCAGCATCCTGAATCTGATCTTTGCCTGCAAAAGCGATTGAGATGGTTGTTCCCTTCGCTCTTTCACCTAATAAGATACATGATGGATACTTCATATTAACGCCAGATCCAATGTTTCCATCAATCCATTCCATGAGTCCGTTTTCATAAACAAACGCTCTTTTGGTAACAAGATTGATGACATTGGTCGACCAGTTTTGAATGGTCGTATACCGACAGGTTGCACCTTTTTCAACAACGATTTCAACAATCGCTGCATGGAGTGAATCCTTTGAATAGACAGGTGCCGTACAGCCTTCTACATAGTTGACATATGCACCTTCGTCTACCACAATCAGTGTTCTTTCAAATTGACCCATTTGATCAGAATTGATTCTGAAGTAGGATTGTAAGGGTTTATCCACTTTGACACCTTTTGGTACATAAATGAATGATCCTCCACTCCATACTGCACTATTCAGTGCTGCATATTTATTGTCTGCATAAGGAATCACAGTTCCGAAATACTTCTTGAATAATTCTGGGTATTCACGCAGTGCGGTATCCGTATCAACGTAAATCACACCAAGTGCTTCCAGTTCCTTTTGTGTGTTGTGGTACACAACTTCACTTTCAAACTGCGTAGATACACCGGCTAAGAAATTTCTTTCCGCTTCAGGAATACCTAATTTTTCGAAAGTGTCCTTGATTGCTTCTGGCACTTCGTCCCAGTTGTTTTCCGCTCTTTCACTTGCTTTGATGAAATAAGTAAAATCGTCAAAGTTTATAAATGACAGATCAGGTCCCCAAGATGGATTATTGAGTTTGACAAACATTTTATAACTCTTTAAGCGATATTCAGTCATCCATTCTGGTTCATTTTTCTGTTTACTGATGGTTCTAATGATGTCTTCATTGATGCCCTTCCCTGTCGAAAAGACAGTTTGGGATTCTGTACGCCAACCGTATTGGTATTCACCAACGATCTCATCAATTTTCTTCTTATTGTCATCCATTCGATTTGTCCTCCTTTATGTTCAAGATGGCTTGTTCAGCTGCCTTCCATGCCAATGTGGCACATTTGATGCGCGCTGGAAATTGTGAAACGCCTTGATAAACCACAGCATCTCCTTTCAATATGTCGGGATTAAAAGGATATCCTTTGATCAGTTCATAAAATTCATGAAGGATAGAAAATGCTTCTTCAAGGGATTTGTCTTTGAGTGTGACACTCATAACACTTGCACTTGAGCAGCAGATTGAACACCCAGTTCCTTGATGTTTTACGTCGATGATCTGATGATCTTTGACTTTGACTTGAACTGTCATTTCATCCCCACAGCTTGGGTTATTCAAATGAACCGTCATATAACTGTTGTCAGCTAAAATGCCTTTGTTTTTAGGATTTTTATAATGGTCCATGATTACTTGTCTATAGAGATGTTCTATGTTCATGACGAACTCCTTTTAAAATGATAGAAAAAATGATTTTGCTGCAATCACAGATTCAACGAATCTGTCACAGTCTTGATAGGTGTTGTATACATGAAATGATGCACGTAATGTTGAACTGACACCTAGAAATTGTGAAACAAGTTGAGCACAATGATGTCCTGCTCGAACACTCACTTGATATTGGTCAAGCATAGTTGCAATATCATGTGGATGTACACCTTCTACATTGAATGCAATTACAGGATTTTCTGCTGTTGGATTATAGATTGTTATCCCTTCAACATTCTTGAGTTTTTCTAATGTATACTTGTGTAATGCCTTTGTGTGTTCATGGATGACTTCTAGTCCAATCCGTTCAATATATCCAATGGCTGCACTAAGTCCGATTGCACCACTGATGACAGGTGTTCCTGCTTCGAGTCTCATCGGTGCTTCTTTCCAAGTTGCATCTGTTTTTGTCACTTGATCAACCATTTCACCACCATATTCAAAAGGCTCAAGTTGATCCAGTAAATGCTTTTTGCCATAAAGGACACCTACACCTGAAGGTCCGAACATTTTATGTCCTGAAAAAGCAAGATAATCGACATCTAATGCTTTGACATCTATTTTCAAATGCGGAACAGATTGTGCCCCATCTAAAACGACCAAAGCCTTTTTTTCATGAGCAAGGCTGACGATTGTTTCAATCGGAGTCAAATAGCCCAGAACATTGGATACATGTGTAATCGCAACGATCTTGGTTTTATCTGATAGAACAGATTTAAAACCATCTACAGTGATTCGGCCAGTTTCAGTCAATGGAATGTAAATCAGTTTTGCTCCAGTTTTCTTGGCAATCATCATCCACGGCAAGATGGATGAATGATGTTCGAGCTCACTAGTGATGATTTCATCACCAGGTTTCAGCACATCTCGATATGCATTGGCGATCATATTGAGTGCACTGGTTGCACCTCTGGTAAACACAATCTCTTCAGATTCCGCATGGATAAAGTGTGCAACATTTGCTCTCGCTTCTTCAAACAAAACCGTTGTTTCGTATGCGAGATCATAAGCGCCACGATGCACATTGACACCTAATGTCGTATAGTAATGATTGATTTGTTCAATCACAGGTTTGACCTTAAGTGAGGATGCAGCACTGTCAAGGTATGTCATATTCGGTTGTTTTTGATAAATTGGAAAATCCTCGCGGATTTTTTCGACATTAATCATATTCTTGAGTTGACGAGATGCTCAAATCTTTCCTTAAGCGGTAGATCATCGATTTCATCAACAACAGGTTTCAAGAAACCATTGATGATGAGTTTTTCAGCTTCTTTGAGTGTCAATCCTCTACTTCTCAAATAGAAGAGTACATCTTCTTCAATTTTACCGATGGTAGCACCATGTCCTGCTTTGACATCATACTCGTCAATCAGTAAGATTGGATTGACTTCAATATTGGCTTGATCCGATGTGATAATCCCTTTGAGCGTTTGGAAAGCATTGGCATGCTTCATTCCTTTTTCTATTTTTTCGACACCGTTTAGCTTAATCTTGCCTCTTTTGTTGGCAATTCCGATATTCGTCATATCTCCGATGGTCTCTGGTGCTTGATGCACAATCAAGACATCGATGTTTTGATGATGATCATCAGATGAAACAGCGACTGCTCTCATTTTGACTTCAGCACCTTCTCCAATCAGATCGACATGCATTTTCGCTTCTAAAATATTAGAAACGAATCCGCCGATCAGATCCAATTTTGCATCTCTTTCGGCTTTAAAATAATGTTCAACGACTGCATTGGTGCTTGCAAGTTCTGACACAAGCAAATATTTCACTTGTGCATTCTGCTTGGCAATCAGATTTAATTTGTATGTTTGATCAACCACATCTTCGCTTTGCAGTTCGAGGATGATCTTGATCCCTGTATTCTCTGAAACAACGATTTCCAAGGATTCGTTGTTATCATCTTGGATGGTCACTTTGATTGGATCTGAGTAATGAATATTCTTGGGAATCACAAGTTTTTGATTTTCGTAGATGAAGTCTTTGGGTAATTTGGTTTGGACCTCATGGTTTTTAATCACAATATCTCTCATGATTATTCGCCTTCAACAAAATCGATACCAAGTTCTTCTTTGACCCATTCATATCCATTCTTATCAATCTTTGGAATCAGTTCCTTACCACCACTAAGCACGATTTTACCATCAATCATGATATGAACGTGTGTGGGTTTGATGTGATCCAAAATTCTTTGATAGTGTGTAATCAAGATACAACCAAAAGATTCGTCAATTAAATCATTGACATTTTCACCGACAACTTTGAGGGCATCAACATCCAAACCGGAGTCAATTTCATCAAGAATGGCGAATTTTGGTCTTAAGATTTTAAGCTGGAGAATTTCATTGCGCTTTCTTTCACCGCCAGAAAAGCCTTCATTGAGATAACGATGTGCCAGATCAGGACGCATTTTCAACTCTTCAATGGTTTTTTCATATTTTAAAGCAAACTCAAACAAACCAACATCCTTGCCGGATGTTGCACGAAGCGCTTGCCGCATAAAATCAGAATTTGTAACACCTGGAACTTCAGCTGGATATTGCATAGCGAGGAATAAACCAGCACGTGCACGTTCATCCACTTCCATTTCCAATAAATTCGAACCGTCCAGCCAAGCTTCACCTTCTGTTATATTAAACTTAGGGTTTCCCATCAGGGCACTTGCTAAAGTTGATTTACCTGTTCCATTGGGTCCCATGATTGCATGAATTTCACCCGAATTGACGATGAGATCAACACCTTTTAATATTTCTTTGTCTTCAACGCCAACGTGAAGATTTTTGATTTCTAATTTTGCCATATAGACCTCCTTGAATTTTCCATATCTATTATATAACAATAGATAACTAAATGCTATTTATATGCTAATTTATAAACAAAGACAATCGGGAAACGTTTTCAATGAAAAATATGTGTAAATTTACATTGACTTACATTTTCTTATGATAAAATGAATGTGAAGTAAGGTTCACCTTTTATTTGAACCCTTGCTCGTCAAGTATTTTTCTCCCAAAAAATACGCGCAACCTCGCATTGCACTTTCTCTGGACTGCCATCCGCTCTGAAATTGCATAAATGGTTACTTAAGAAAATGAGCTTCTAACGATGCTCTTTTTTTTCATCTGAACAACACATTATTTGTTATGATTGATCGATTCAAGAAGAACTATGTTAATCTATACATACGCAAGCATAGACAATATGGATTGATATAAATTAATGGGTCTGAGGTCATTGTAAAAGATAACATCTCACACATTAAAGAAATGAAGTTATATCAAAGAAAAAAATTCTACAGTTAAAATCCTAACAATTGACACAATTTTTTTCATAATCTACTCCCCTCATTTTTGTTTTCTATGATCTATACTTCCATAAAAACAGATTTCAATTTGATATCAAGAAAAAAGGTTAAATCCTAAATAGAATTTAACCTCATTTTCATCTGTTCTTATGGTAAGAGTTGTATCAAACTGTCATTTCCCGTTGGCTCAACAACGAGATTGTTATAATCTCCAAGATAAATAATGGACTGCAGATTGGTATCTTTAAAAGCATTGGCACTAACATAAGTCACTGTTGCTGGAATGATGATGGATTGAATGCCGCTGCCTTCAAAACAATACTCAGGAATGGATGTAACCCCTGACGGAATGGAGAAGGATACCAAACTTGTCGTTCCATAGAAACTTCTCACACCAAGTTGTGTGAGTGGTGAGGAAAGGACAATATTGACTAAATAGGAATCTCTGTAGAAAGTGACATTATGAATCATTGTGATATCATAAAATTCCACATAAGTTAGTGATGCTGGTACCAAATTATTGTGTAAGTAGGTATTGCTGCCAAAGAAATAAACGAGGATATCCGTGCTGGATGCCAGATCCGTAGATCTTTCACGCTCATGACCAATGAAAGGTGCTGTCAATCTTTCAAGTGATGTTGCACCTTCAAGGACTCCAATACCTAAGGTTCTAAGAGAAACCGGGAATTCGATTTCAACCAATGATGCGGCATTTGCAAATGCACGATCACCAATGATTCTGATGGTGCTATGATCTTCAAATGTAATGGATTCAAGGCTTGTAGCTCCAATGAATGCTTCCATTTCGATTTCATAGACATCTTTTCCAATGGTCAGTGACTTGAGGTTAACCAGATTCTTAAATGGTCCTTCAGCAATCGTATCATCATCAATATATAAAGATTGAATACTGATTGGAACCATTTCAATGGTTCCATCTTCTTTATACAAGATGTTGTCTTCGACATAGAAATAAGGGTTGTTGTCAACCACGCTGATGGTTTGCAACTCACCTAAAACAAGTGCAGAATAATAATAAACATGTTGAACATATTGACTAATAATCAGATCTTGAATGGGATACGATTGCGATTTTGGGAAGATGATGCTTGTAACTTCAATCCCACCAATTGTTTCTGGAATAGTATAGGTTGTTTCAGTGGTTTGAACCGTCAAATGAATTCCATCATTTTCAATGGTAATGTTATATTGACCAAAGACTTGATACTGCAAAATGCCATTAATTGAAAAAATGATGGCACTTAGCATCAAGGCGCTGATGAGCAAACTCTTGATTTTTTGTCGGTAATTATAGATGAAGATGCCAGCAATTCCGATATTCATTGCAACTACCAAAATGAAATTGTAGCTACTACCTACAAAATAGACGGCTGTCATAATGTTTAAATAGAAATAGATCGCCAAGGTACCAATGATACTCAAGATGAAGTATGTCTTTTTATACCGCAACTTGGAAACCATTGCTGTCACCAAGAGCACAATCAAAAGTGAAGGCAGAACGATACGATTCATGACACCTAAAAACTGATTTTTTAGGTTATTGGTGAATAAAAAGTCTCCAGTCAAAGATTGATAAGCTGTTTGTGAAAAAATTATAACGATCATCCAAATGAGGAGATTTCTAAGTATCAGCATCATCCGTTGAGTTTGTTTCGCTTCTCTTGAGACCGAGATCTGTTTCGAAAACAGTTTTTCTTTATTGATGCCACAGTTCTGGCATTCTAGATCTTCAGCCAAATTGGTATGACCGCAAACACAATTCCAATAATAGGGATTGTTTTCTGCAACAAATTCAACTTCCTTTTTTGGTCTGCCCACAAGTTCAGCAAGATCATGTTGATATAAGCTCTTTTCATAACCCATCCCATGAACGCTCTTATGTGGACTGACAATGATTGCTTCGAATGCCTTGGCTTCATAAGTCTTTCCGTCAATAGTAGCTGCTATAATTTGTGCAAAATTGCCTTGAATCAGATGAATTTCACTTTGAACAAAACAATCAATCAATCGACTGCTTTGATTGATTTCTTGCTTAACTTCTGATTTATCCAACTTGAAACGAATGTGTTCTATATGCTTTAGACTCGGATTGATGAATGTGACTTTATATCCTTCAGGTGTGTCTTCAATACCGTAAAGCTGGATTGGAAAACCGATGATATAATGACTCATTGCTAATTTCATGCTTGACCTCCAAAGAGAATAAATACGATATAAGATATTGCGATATTCAATGCTCCAGCCCAAAACAAAACACGCTGTGATGCTCTAAATACTTGATATTCCATGGTCGTTTTGTCAACGCGTGTTGTTCCATATGTGTGCATATTCTTTTTATCGTTTCGATTATACTTTGCCAACCAGACAATCAAGGTAAACAAAGCGAAGATGAAGGTTGCCAATTCCCAAGCGATTTCTTGTTGTAAGAGCAAAAACAGTAACCCACCCACAACATTAGGAATGAGTATCAAAACGCCAAATGTAATCCAATTTTTTTTCATAAGTTCCTCCCTATAAAAAAGTACTCTGCTCGAGTACTTTTAATTTTTCATCCATTTCTGAATTAGTTCCTCATTACCGAGCACATATCGATTGGGTGAAACTTCAATAAATGTGTTTTCTTCGTAGTTAATATCGCCTTTTTGATAGACAACTTTGACACGATCGTTCTTCGATTTAGGATCCGGTTGTGGAATTGCAGTAAGTAATGCTTTTGTATATGGGTGAATTGGATTTTGATAAATGTCATTAGCATTACCCAGTTCAACGATATAGCCTTGATGCATGACGGCAATTCGATCGGAAATGTATTTGATAATGGATAAGTCATGTGCAATAAACAGATAAGTTAAATCATGTTCATGTTGCAATTTCTTTAGAAGATTTAAAACCTGTGCACGAATCGAAACGTCAAGTGCAGAAATTGGTTCATCAGCCAAAACAAGTTCTGGTTCAATAACCAAAGCTCTCGCTATACCGATTCTCTGTCTTTGTCCACCAGAAAATTCATGAGGATAACGGGATAAATGCTCTGGTAACAAACTAACTTCGTTTAAGATCTTATACACTTTTTCCAAGCGATCCTCAGTGTTTTTGAACAGTTTGAAATTGTATAAGCCTTCAGAGATGATGTAGTCGACATTTGCACGTTCATTAAGTGATGCTGCAGGGTCTTGGAAAATCATCTGAATACTATGTTTGACTTTTCTTTTTTCCGCTTTAGGCAATTTGGTAGAAATCTTTTTTCCATGGAAATAGATGGCACCATTTTTTAAATGGTTAATCCCAATAATGGCTCTACTGATGGTTGTTTTACCTGAACCGGATTCTCCAACCAATCCAAAGGTTTCACCTTTATAAATCTTGAAGTTAAGGTGATTACATGCTTTAACGATATTATGTCCAACTTTGAAGTGAATGTCTGCATCCTTGACTTCGAGTAGAATCTCTCTGCCATTTGCAGCATCAATTGTTGGGACTTCATCAGGATAAATCAATGCATCGACGGGTTGCTTCTTATTGAACAGTTCTGAAAGTTTACTCATCTTTGTTTCCTCCTGAATAGATATCCGCAACACGTTGTGAAATCTCACCGATAATCTTTGGACGAGGTACTTTAGGTGCACGTGGATCTAATAACCATGTTTTAGCATAATGGGTTTCTGATATCTTAAAGACAGGTGCTTCTTTGACAAAGTCAATCTTCATCGCAACACTGCTTCTAGGTGCAAACGCATCACCAACAACCTTTGTATAAAGAGATGGTGGTGTACCAGCGATAGAAAACAGATCTTCGTTTTTCGCGCCTAACTGTGGTAAAGATGACAAGAGTGCCCATGTGTAAGGATGTCTTGGATCATAATAAATATCATTTGCAGTACCTAATTCAACAATCTGTCCAGCATACATAACTGCCACACGGTCAGAGATTTCAGCAACAACACCAAGGTCATGCGTAATGAAAATGACGGTGAATCCGTACTCTTCCTTAAGGGATTTGATCAATTCCAAAATTTGAGCTTGGATGGTCACGTCTAGTGCAGTTGTAGGCTCGTCACAAATCAGAATATCTGGTCTGCACGCAAGTGCAATCGCAATAACAACACGTTGTCTCATTCCACCTGAATACTGGAATGGATAATCATAGAATCGCGATTCAGCGTTGCTGATTCCAACGCGTTCAAGCAAGTTGATCGCTTCAGCTTTCGCTTCTTCTTTATCCAAACCACGGTGAAGTCTAATGACTTCAGTGATCTGAGATCCGATTTTTCTCAGTGGATTCAATGAGGTCATTGGATCCTGGAAAATCGTTGCAATTCTCTTACCACGAATATTCATCCAATCTTCATTGGTTTCATATTTCGTCAAATCAATACCAGAATAATAGATGTTACCGTTTGAAATACGTCCGTTTTCATCAAGCATACCAACCAAGCACTTGGTCAATACGGATTTACCGGAACCTGATTCACCAACAATAGCAAGTGTTTCGTTTTTCTTGATATCCAATGAAACATTACGAATCGCTGTCAAGAAACGTTTTCTGACTTCGAATTGTACTTCGATGTTTTTCATGGAGATGATGATTTCACCTGGTTTCAAATGTGCATTGGATTCCAAGGTTTGAACTTTATTTTCTTTTGGTTCTGTTTGGTCTTTTTTTCTTTGCTTCAAAGACACGAATTTATCTTTTAATTTCATCATTTTGGCCTCCTTAGCGATGTTTCTTTGGATCTAGCGCATCACTAATCGACATACCTAACAGGAAGAAGACAAAGATGATTGCCGCCATGACACCAGCAGGTGCAAGCAATTGGAATGGGTAGAGAACAAAGTTTGTTCTACCTAAGTCAAGAAGCGCACCAATAGAAACTGAACTTGATGGCAAGCCCAGACCAAAGTAGGAAAGTGTGACTTCACTGGAAATCATACCAGGAATAATCAGTGACGTTTCCGTAATGATAATGCCCAACAGATAAGGTAAAAGGTTTTTAGTCATGATACGTTTACCTGGTGTGCCTAATGTTTTAGATGCAATATTATACTCTCTATTAGAGATAATGAGCACGTAATTTCTAACCAATCTTGCCATACCGATCCAACCCAACAGTGTCAGTGAGATAATCAAACGGATATCTGTTGGAATTTCTGGGAATGTGAATGAGAAGATGTAGGACAATAACATATAGATCAACAAACTTGGAATATTGATGATCAAGTTGTAAATTTCAACAAACAAGAAGTCGAGTCTTCTGAAGTAACCCCAGATCAATCCGAAAATGGTACCGACAAAGACGACAATCGCACTATTAATCAAGGCAAGAACCAAGGATTTTCTAGCGCCAGTCCACACCATGAAGAATAGGTCACGACCAACAGGGTCAGTTCCCCAAAGATGTACATCGTTTGGACGAATATTCTTATTCGCGATGTTGAAATCAAAGAACCCTTCAGGTGTAAACATAGGAATAATAATGATACATAAGACAAGAATCAACAAGGAAATCATAGCAATCCATGCAGATGGTTTTCTTAAGAAAGCTGCAAAGACCGATTTGAAATAAGAATACGGTTCACTCTTAATTTGTTCCGACTTCAAGACATCCAAATCGACGAGAACGAACAATTCATCTTCATTCACTACTTCTTTTGGATCATTGATGACAGGTTCATTAGGATTGATATTATTTTTAATTTCGTCCATCACTTGACTTGCTTCAAGTTTCGTTAGTTTTTGAGGATTTTCTTTTTTCATAATTAGATATCCCCCTTCTTGCGTACAAGTTTGACACGTGGGTCATAAAGTGCGGTCGCTACGTCACCTAATAAGAATGCTGTCATAGACAACAAGCTATAAACAACGGTTAACCCTTGAATGATTGGAACATTTGGACGAGCTGCTCGAAGAGCAGAGACCATGAGGTTCCCAGTTCCTGGAATCAACCAAATCATTTCAACAAAGTATGAACCGATAATTGAAACGATAAAGACTGCAGGGATATTACGAATCAAAGGAACCATCGCATTCTTAAGGACATGCGTGTACATGATACGGGTTTCAGAAAGGCCCTTGGATCTGGCAAATTTGACGTAATCATTCGACAATTCATCCACCATGAAACGACGGACCCATAAAGCTGTACCCGGAATAGATAAGAAAACAATAGAAAAAATAGCTGGAAACAATGTAATCGGTCGATCCGCCTGATAAAAGTACGTAAAGTTTGCAAATCCGAATGGACCATCTGGTCGACCTAAGATATTATTCATCAAAAGGAAGAATACCAAGGCTGGAATTGCATAGTTGAGTACGATGAACGCACCACCGATTTTATCAACCGTACCTCCGGGCTTTTTAGCCATCGATACGCCTAATGGATAACCCAATAAGTAAATAAAGAATACAGATGTTAACGAGATAAACATAGAGATACCTATACGTTCCTTAAGTACATCTCCAACAGGTTGATTGCTGTCCATGGAGATTCCAAGGAAAATCGTACCTTGCCAAAATTCAATGGGATGATCATAATTAAGATCCCAAGCAATAGGTACACTCTTTGGAATAGGTGACATCCAATAGAGATATTGTCCAATGGTTTGGATTAATGAAATTGGATTACCATCAATATCATAACGGCCATATTTGAAGAGCTGCTTAGCTTTGTAAGATTCAGCAACAGCAACACTCTGACCCGCCAATCTGCTATACACACTGATATCATATAACTGCTTATCAGGAATAGCTCGTATCAAACTGATGACAGCCATCATTAAAAAAACGAGTGTAATGAATGAGCGGCCAACGCGTTTTAAAATATAGATAAAAGTTTCGTTTTTAAAAACTCCTATCACGACCATGAAGATTTTTGTAATTGCATTTAAGATTCCTTTTGCAATTGAACCGAAAGAAACCTTATTCTTCTCATTATCCATCTAAACTTCATTGTGTATTCATGTGGTTTTTCTTGATTACCGAATACAACTTCCTTTCTATAATTCTTTAAAAAATCTTGTTGCTAGCTTTGTATTATAACTGATATTTGGTCTATATCATTTGTTATCAATTGATCATTCTGTTTTTTACATAAAAAAACAGTTTCAAAAAAGAGAGATTATTACTACAATTCTACGATTGAAATCGAATATGGTCATCTTAATTGGTTACACCAATCAAACATCTTCGAATCAAGTATGTGGCAAATGGTCTTTAATCAAAGTTACAAAACAAAACCACATAAATTGATCATCAATCAATCTATGAATATCATAAAACACTAAAATATCTTAAAAATCACATATTTACTTCTATTTTCAGAGTTAATTGATGACTCCAAACAGTAAAATAGGTGATATAACAGGCTAGAAAGGGAACAAATAATATGTTCCCCATCTATTTTCTGTCATAAATTATAACTTTACAAAGTTATTTTTTTATCTGCCAGCTTCGTATGCAGCGACAACTGCAGATCTTGTAGTTTGAGTCATTGCTGTATCAGATACAACAACATTCTTAAACTTGTCACTAGTCAAACCATAAGCAGCTTTACCAGCTTGATAAGGAATGACATAGGATACAACTGGGCTAATTGAAGTTGTAGTATACCATGGAATTGTTAATGCAGAAACAAAGATTGCATTGTATTCAGCAAGAGCTTCAGCTTGGTATCTAGCATCAATTTGAGTTGGGTCAGTGATTGCAATAGCAGCTTCGTAAAGTGTTTGGTAAGCACCAAATACTTGTTGAGCAATTGCATCTTTAGCAGCTTGAGTCGTAGCATCTCCAGTCAAACCGAAGTTATCTCTGAAGTCACCACCGATTGCTAATGTATGAAGATAAGTCTTAGCATCGGCATAGTCAGGACCCCATCCTCCACCAAATGAAATGTCATAGTTAATTGATTCCCAGTTCCATTCAGAACGGAGAGCATCACTACTTGCAACATTAAATCTGACGTCGATGATTGGATTTGAACTATTTGGACCAACAGCATTAAGAATTGGTGTCCACATTGCTAATTCATAACCTTCTGTAGTTACGCTTCTGCTTGCAGTGTAGTCAATTGTAATTGGGAAGTCAGCAGCAGTTAAACCAGCAGCCATAAGTTCAGTCTTAGCAGTTTCAAAGTAAGTTACAGCTTGGCTGATATCAAATACTGCATCTCCACCTTGTACTGAACCAGACAATGAAACGCCTGTTGTACCTTGTTGAGTGTTGTATACTTCATCAACATAGTCTGAATAGTCTTTACCATTGTAAGCTGTCAATTCACGGTTTGTGTAAGCTCTCATGATCAACATTGAAGGATCTGGTTGAGAAGCTAATCTAGCCATGAAGTCTAAACCATAAAGAACGCCTAATCTAAAGTTTGTGTTCAATACTGCTTCTTTAGTTGCAGCAGCTTGAGCAGCTGTCTTAGCTGGAACGTCTGCATTGGTTGTGAAGTCTGTACCGTATTCATAAGTATCACGGTCAAAATTCCAAACACCTGCATAAACAACGTCACCAATGGTTAGAACGCCATTTGTATTAGGATTAGCAGGATTCTTAACTGTACCAGTACCAGCTGTACCAGCTACATAAGTTTCCCATCCGGTTTCGTCATCTTTACTTACTGTGAAGCCATCAATTAATCCAGCTTCATACCATTCACGAAGTGTGGATGGTGTAGCAGTATTTGGTACATAAGTCAATTCAACATTGTTTACATAAACATGATCGAAATCATAGTAGTAAGCATTCTTGACCATTTCAAATTTGTTTTGGAAAATGTGGCTTGTAATTCTGAATGCGCCATTAACCAAAATATAATTTTCAGTAACACCAAATGCAGTACCTACACTAGTAAGATAATCTCTGTTCACTGGTAAGAATGGTGAATAAGTAAGAGCTGAAAGGAAATAAGGAGCAGGTTCAGCAAGTGTATAAGAAACCTGATACTTAGAAACAGCTTCAACACCAACAGTAGTGAAATCAGCAGGATCTCCAGCGACTAATGCATCATAATAGTCTGCAGCGCCTTTAATGAAACCCATAACGATGGTAGCAGTTTGAGAACCGTTGTCTGGATTCAATACATATTCAAGACCAGCAACGAAATCGTCAGCAACTACTTCTGCACCGTAAGGTTGTCCAGTTTGGTTGTCAACCCATTGTACGCCTTCCTTCAATTGGAAAGTATAGGTTTGTGTACCATCATTGTTTTCAACGACTTTATAACCAATAGCCAATGCACCAACGATTGCACCGTACTTGTCATTTTCTACAAGTCCATCAACCATGTTGGTATAAAATCTTGAATTCCATTGACTATTCGCTGCTAAATAGTTGAATTTTTCTTCTGTCACTTCTGATAAGTAATAAGTCTTGTACTTGTCAGCAACAGTAAACACTTGATCGCCAACTGTGTACGTTCCATCCGATAGTAATGGATTGGAATGCGTATTTTCTAGTGATGTAAATCCATCAGCAAGAACAGTGACTTGATCATACATCTTTTCGATAGTAGTACCTGTGTCATTTTGACATGCACTAGCACCGAAAGCAAGAATCACTAGCAGCAAAACACTAATAATCTTCTTCATTTTACTCCTCCTATTTTATTACCTTATGATTGCATAAGGGATTTAGAAGTTATTATACACTCTAGACCTATTTTTGTCAACCTCACCACTTGATGATTTTCAATAAAAATGCATGATTTTAAAAATCAACTATGTTTTATGAAAGCATATAGCATTTAAGATATTAAATAATAAAATACATAGTATTTTATTTTTTATCAATGAAATCGTTTTCATTTTTAACCTTAATATTGGGTGCTTTACTCTTGATAAACCCTCTTTATAAGTCTTTTATGTTTTTTTTAATTTTATTGATTATAGATGATATAAAATACAAAGTAGTAAGGTTTGAAATTCAAATGATTTGAAACTCTATATTTACAATAGACCCCTTTCTTAAACAGATAGTCTCTAAAAAGCAAAAGCATGAAATTCAAGTTCACTTCATAAAAAAAGTTGATTCCACGGTGTAGTGAAATCAACTTTTGAGATTGAATTTGGTTCGTTTTTTATTCTTCTGATTTGGAATAATCCATCGCTGCATATCTCAAGTACATCTTGTATCTTCTCTTGGCATCACTTAAGTTCTTGTCAAGAAGTTGGGCAGCATGTTCAGGATTAATCTGTGCAAGCTGAGCATATCTTGCTTCACTCAAGAGATAGTCATGATATTTGTCCCAAGATGGTGCTTTACCATCAAGTTGGAAAGGATTGAGTCCTTCTACTTCTCTTCTTGGGTCAAAACGATATGTTGGCCAGTAACCACAGTGTGTTGCAAGTTTCGCTTGAGAGAATGAATTAGTTAAACCACCCTTGATACCATGTTCGATACATGGTGCATAGGCGATCACGATGGATGGTCCATCATAACTTTCAGCTTCCTTCATCGCTTTAAGCACTTGAGCTTGAGAAGCACCATGTGAAATCTGTGCGACATAGACATGACCATAGCTCATTGCGATGGCACCTAAATCCTTCTTCTTACCTGGCTTACCTGCTGCAGTAAACTTGGCAATAGATCCGGATGGTGCTGATTTAGAGGATTGACCACCAGTGTTGGAATAAACTTCTGTATCCAAAACAAGAATGTTGACATCTTCGCTATTTGCGATGACATGGTCGATACCACCAAAGCCGATATCATAAGCCCAACCATCTCCACCAACGATCCATTGGGAAACTTTGACGAAGTAGTCTTTGATGCTTAGAAGTTCTTTTGCATAAGGTTTGTTGACCTTTTCAAGTTCAGCAACCAAGTCATTGTTGATCTTTCTAGTGATTTCAGCTGACTTGCGGTTTGCTAACCATTCTTCAGCCAAGACCTTGAGTGATTCTGGCATTTCATCTAAATGATCAGCAAGGAGTGTTTGTACTCTGTCTCTCATGGTTTCATAAGCGACTCTCATACCAAAACCGAATTCAGCATTGTCTTCGAATAATGAGTTTGCCCAAGCAGGACCAAAACCTTCTTTATTCTTTGTATAAGGTGTTGCTGGGAATGATCCACCATAGATGGATGAACATCCGGTTGCATTAGCGATGACCATATGATCACCGTAAAGTTGTGTAAGTGCCTTGATATAAGGTGTTTCACCACAACCAGCACAAGCGCCTGAGAATTCAAAGAGTGGTTGATGGAATGCAAGATTCTTCGCACTATCGAAACCTAGGTCTTTATAAGTCACTTCATTGAAGAAATAATCAGCTGTTTGTTGAGAATTCTTAGCAAGTTCGTCTCCGATTGGAACCATAGCCAATGATTTATTAGGTGTAGGACATACCTGAACACAAACGCCACATTCTGTACAATCTAATGTCGATACCTGAATGGTGAACTTCATACCTTCCATGCCTTTACCTTTGGCATCTAATAATTTAGCACCTTCTGGCGCATTTGCTTGTTCAGTTTCATCTACCAAGAAGGATCTAATGACAGCATGAGGACATGCAAAGACACATTGGTTACATTGGATACAGTTTTCACTTCTCCATTCTGGAACATAGTTTGCTACACCACGCTTTTCATAAGCGGTTGACCCATTTTCCATGTGTGCATCTTCATAGCCTAAGAATGCAGAGACAGGGAGTGAATCACCTTCGATTGCATTGACGATATCAGCAATCTTTCTGACATAATCAGGACGGTTTTGATCTTCCACAACAACTTCATCTTCAAGAACTGCCCAGTCAGGATTGACTTTGATTTCTTCTAAGTTGATGTATCCTGCATCGATAGCTGCAGCATTCATCTGAACGATGGCATCACCTTTACGACCATAAGTCTTTTCAGCATAAGCCTTCATATACTTGTTGGCATCATCAGCATGGAGCAAGTTGTCATTGAGTTTGAAGAATGCAGATTGCATAATGGTATTGATTCTTCTGCCCAATCCGATTTCATAAGCTAAGTCTACAGCATTGATGATATAGAACTTGGCTTTTTTCTGAGCGAGTTGACGTTTTACTTTGTTTGGCAACAAGTTTTCAACGTCTTCTTTAGGTGTTTGTGTGTTTAATAAGAATGTTCCACCTTGTCTCAAACCTTTCAGCATATCGTACTTCGTCAAGTAACTGTCTGTTGAACAGGAAACGAAGTGTGGATAGTTGACTAAATAGGTCGATTTAATAGGATTCTTTGAGAAACGCACGTGCATGCGCGTGACCCCACCAGCTTTTTTAGAGTCATATGATGCATAAGCTTGTGAGTAAAGAGATGTGTGGTCACCAATAATCTTCGTAATGTTCTTGGTTGCTCCAACGGTTCCGTCAGAACCAAGACCGAAGAACAACAATTCGGTTGTATCTTTATCTGTGATGTCGTTGTTTGATGCATATTTTAAGGAGGTATGTGTGACGTCATCTTCAATACCGATGGTGAATTGGTCTTTTTGTTCGCCAGCCATGTTTTCATAAACAGAAAGAATCATTGCTGGTGTTGTATCTTTGGATGATAAACCATAACGTCCACCTAAGATAACAGGTTGATTTGCTTGTGTGTAATAGACAGACTTGACATCCAAGTATAATGGATCGCCAGGAGCGCCTTGTTCGATCGTACGATCAAGGACAGTGACTCTCTTTGCCGTCTTTGGCATTGCCTTTAGAAAATATTCAGCGCTGAATGGACGGTAGAGATGAACGGATAACAATCCGACTTTCTTGCCTTGTTCCAAAAGATAGTCAACTGTCTGTTGTGCTGTTTCAATTACGGAACCCATTGCGATGATGACATCAGTTGCTTCTTTGTCACCATAATAAACAAATGGTGCATAAGGTCTTCCAGTGACTTTAGAAATTTCTTCCATGTATTCAGCAACAACATCAGGTACACCTGCATAATGTGAATTCTGTAAAGTTCTTGTCTGGAAATAGACATCATCAGATTGTGCACTACCACGTGTGACTGGATGCGCAGGATTGAGTCCTTTTGATCTGAATTTAGCAACTGCTTCTTTGTCTAAAAGACGATCGAAGACTTCATAATCCATCACTTCGATGGATTGGACTTCATGAGATGTTCTGAATCCGTCAAAGAAGTGTAAGAAAGGTACACTGGTTTTAATTGCGGATAAATGTGCAATACCTGCTAAGTCCATGGCACATTGAACACCAGTGGATGCGAGCATCGCAAATCCTGTCTGACGTGCAGCCATAACATCCTGATGGTCACCGAAGATCGATAATGCCTGTGCAGCAATACTACGTGCAGCAACATGGATGACACCTGGCAACAATTGACCAGAAATTTTGTACATGTTTGGCAACTTCAACAATAACCCTTGAGATGCTGTGAAGGTTGTTGTCAAGACACCCATCTGCAACGAACCGTGGACGGTTCCTGCAGCACCGGCTTCACTCTGCATTTCTACAACTTTAACTGGCATTCCGAATAAATTCTTTTTGCCTTCTGATGCCCAAAGGTCAACATATTGAGCCATTGGGGAGGATGGTGTAATTGGGTAAATCCCAGCTACTTCGGAGAACGCATAGGCACAATATGCCGCAGCTTCATTTCCATCCATGGATTTAATCACTTTTTTTGCTACCATAAATAATACCTCCAATATCTATTTAAGTACTTTCAATATATCGTCTGCATTCTCACTTGGAGATGCCTTTTCAAACACATGTGTTACAACCCCTGATTCGTCTAAAATAAACGTCGAGCGTTGGACACCCATATATTTTTTTCCATACATGCTCTTTTCGACATAAACGCCAAAGTATTCAATCACCTTGAGGTCTTCATCGCTTAAGATCAAGAATGGCAAATGATATTTCTTGATGAATTTTTCGTGACTTTTTGGAGAATCCTTACTGATTCCTATGACGATGATGTCTTTTCTCTTGAAATCATCATATGCATCGCGAAACGCACATGCTTGAGTCGTACATCCAGGTGTATCATCTTTAGGATAAAAATAGATGACTACTTTTCGTCCAGTGAAATCGGATAAATGATGCAAATTCCCAAAGGCGTCAGGTAGTGAAAAGTCTCTGACTTTGGTTCCTTTTTCGAGCATTTGATCCCTCCTATTTTGATTCGATTTTTCCAACATTTTCATTATACATCATTTTCAGAAAGATTTTAAGTGCTTTTTACATTTTCACATGACTTTAGATAAGTTCTAAAAACGGTGTTTCAAATAAAAAAACGACAAAGTCGTCTTTTCTTTGATTTGGTGCGGGTAACAGGAGTTGAACCTGCACGCCTTGCGGCGCTAGATCCTAAGTCTAGTGCGTCTGCCAATTTCGCCATACCCGCGCAAAAAGAATTATACCCTTTTTTATCACCAGAGTCAATTCTTTTTTTAAACTTATCTTATTTTTTCTTTTTGATAATGATGAAGACAGCTAAACCGATCACACCAATTGTACCGAAGATTGCATAAGGCATGATATTTAAAGTTTTTTCTTCGTCATTAACTTCTATCAATATTCTTGATGTTTTCATTTCTCCTTGTTCTTCATAGATTAGATAGACATAGTATGTTCCATCTTCTGACTGATGATTGGCATACTCATTAAAACGTATACTGACATTAGAAACACTCAAACCTGAAGACAGTGCATGATTCGAAAACCAATCAATCAATGCTTCATCTGACATCTGATTTGCCGTATCTGTATTTAAAATCAGTGCTTCAGTAGAAAAGCTAGGTCCTCTGTTTTCAATGACATGAATGGACACAGTCTTGGTCTTGATGTTATTTTGCGAATCGGCAGATTTAATCGTAATGACATAAACACCAGGGACTTGAGTTTGATGATACTGATCAGATAAGAAGGTGACAAACACATTGGTTCCATCAACATCATCAATAATCGTGTAATAACTCAAAATGTCACTTTGTGTCATCGGTGTATCCGTTGTATAAATGAATAAAGCTTCTGGGCCAGTAATATCAGGACCTTTCAGATCAATCAGATCAATCGGGATGATCAATGAACTGACATTCCCGCTGGAATCTGTCACTTCAACTGCTATAGATGCTGAACCTACGGTTGTCTTTGATGAATACGTATCCGAAAGAATGGTTAAATCCGCAGAGGAAAACGTATCGACATTATCCGTGACAATAAGTGTGTCAATGATCGATTCAACGGGTACTTTCTCACTCAAGGGAATAGTTAATCTTCCAGGATCGTGAATCACAGGTGCTGTTTGATCAAAAACCCGTACTTCTAAATAAAATCTTTTCGTGATCTGATTGAATGTTGACATGAAGACCACTTGATATACTCCAGGTAATTTTGAACTTGATGAGTATCCATCACTTTCGATTGTCATTCCAATAGGTGTCCCATAAGGATCTGTGACATGAAGGTAAGATTCGATTTCATTCATATCCATTAATGCATCATAATCCATCGGAAGCACACCTTGATAGGTAAGGACTTCATTCATGTCCAAATATGGTTCAAAACCAGTAAAATCATCATAAGATCCTTCATACAAAATGGCATTATACCCCGTAGCCATCATCGGTAGATCTGTGATTTGAATATATGTGTCATCAATCGCAAATTCGACATACGCGCGTTCATGTTCTATATCACCAATCATGATCATTGTCTGTATATCATGTGATGGCAGTGATTCAATTCCAACAAAGATATTGCCTAAATCATCGCTTTGTTGACCCAAAAAATCAAAATCCAAGACGATGGTGTAAAGCAGATTGCTTTTCAACAAAATTGGATCTTTCGTGTATGCATAATAAGAATTATCGGATTTGATGATCAAATTATGCAAATCTAAATAATTCTTTCCAACTGGATAGCCATCTGCTTCTGATGCTTTGACATCAAACTGCGAAATATAGATCCCTATTCCTAACATCATCAAAATCAAACATATTTTTTTCATAGTGAGTCCTCCTGCCCTATAGTAGAGGCTCTCCATTCTATTTACTCTAAAAACAAAAAAAATAGAAACCGAAGTTCCTATTTGATTTTGATGATTTCATTTGACAAACAATCAGAATTTATCGTAATAAACGTTTTCTGTCTTGATCTGATGCTTATTCAAAACATTAATACATGCATTAATCATCCCTGGTGACCCACAAAGATAAGCTTCAGCACCGGATAAATCTCCAGAATGACGATCAAGGACATCTGTGATCAATCCGACTTCACCTTTCCAGTTGTCGCTTTCATCAGGTGCAGATAAAGCAGGAATATATTCAAAATTCGGGAATTCTTTTTGCAGTTCCATGAATTCTTCTGTGTAATATAAGTCCTTGACAGATTTCGCACCAAAGAAATATTTGACTTTTCTTGGCATACCCAACGCCTTAAGTCTGAATAAAATCGATCGAATTGGCGCTTTTCCTGAACCACCAGCAATACAAACAATCGGACGATCTGATGCTTCACGCAAATAGAATTCGCCAAATGGACCAATCAAAATCGCTTTATCACCAACTTGAAGTGCTTTATGGACATAAGTTGTAGCCTGTCCCTTTGGGACAAGACGAATCAGCATTTCAACATAATCAGTATGCGCTGGATCTGATGCGAGTGAATACGCACGAATGACATCAATCCCAGGTACTTTGATTTGCATGAACTGTCCAGGTTTAAATTCTACATGATTTGGTGACTTTAATTCAAAACGAACACGTTTGATATCATATGTAAGTTCTTCGATTTCAGTGACTTCTGAATGAAATTCCTTTGCAGTAAGCAAGCCTGGGGGTAATAAAATCTTCATCTTGTCTTTGACTTTGACTTGGCATGATAAGCGGATACCTTCTTCGATTTCACTGTTCGTCAAAAAAGGTTCTTCCGTTGGCTTGACCGGTGGCACATCGCCTTCCATATGAAACTTACATAGCCCGCAGGTTGCTTTACCACCACAAGCAGATGGAATGAAAATCTGGTTTTGTGATAAGGTGGATAGAACGGTATCATCTCCGGTAACAACAAGTTCAGTATCACCATTTAGGATGATTGTTTTTTCAGCGCTGCCGCCAAAGATATAGTCAAGCAAGATTAAAATGCCCGTGATCAAAAGGAGAACTCCTAAAATGATCAATGGTAAAAACACATACATACTGTCACCCTCCTAGAATGCTAAACCTTTGAATCCGGCAAAAGCAAGTGCCAAAATACCTAAAATCATAAAGACAATGGCTTTCCCTCTGAGACCTTTGGGTAAATTGCCATAAACTGCCAGTTTTTCACGAATGGATGCAACCAAGACAATCGCTAATAACCACCCTACGGATGATCCAAATGCGAAGACTGCGGTTTGTCCATAATTGTATTCTCTATTGACAAAGAACAAACTGACAGCAAGCACAACACAGTTGACGGTAATCAGTGGTAAGTAAATACCAAATGCTGAATAAAGTGATGGAATATATTTTTCAAGTAAGATTTCTAAAATCTGAACAGTTGCAGCAATCGTAATGATGAAAACCAACAAGCTGATGTCCTCTGTACCGGTTGCTTTGAGCAACTGGTAGATTGGATAATTGATCACTGCTGTGATGGTAACGACCAGCACGACAGCAAT
The DNA here is from genome assembly GCA_003249785.1 of Acholeplasmatales bacterium. GTDB lineage: Bacteria > Bacillota_I > Bacilli_A > Acholeplasmatales > Acholeplasmataceae > Peloplasma. Next base: position 8,097 of record QKIB01000047.1, on the reverse strand, counting down.
CCCCATGCCTCTAGCATTCTTGACATTGGTTGATATCGCAATCAGTGGACACATCCCTAGAATTAGGGTTAAAGCAATATTATTGCTTAAGATGGAGCTAATGAGTAATTGTAACATGTTGATCTCTCCTATTCATAAGATTTTGCCCAGCTTCTTAGAATCCATATCATGATACCTAAGATAAAGAATCCGCCTGGAGCAATCTTCATGGATGCCCATGTTGTGAAACCAGCTGGCATCACTTGATAACCTAAAATGGTACCAAATGCCAAAGGTTCACGAATCAAAGCAACCAACACAAGAACAAACGTATACCCCATACCACTTGCAAATCCATCAATGATGGAGTATCTCCATGGATTCTTAACGGCAAACGCTTCAGCACGTCCCATGACGATACAGTTGGTAATGATAAGCCCTACATAAGCACCGAGCGCACTGTAGATGCTAGGATAATAAGCTTGTAAAAACTTTTCAACAAAGATGGTAAAGGTTGAAATAATAACCATGTAGGTAACGATTCTCAGCTTTGCAGGAATGAAATTTCTAAACATCGAAATAAACATCGAGCTGATCATCGTAACAAAGGTCACACCAAGACCCATCGCAATCGCATTTTCAACGGTGTTACTGATTGCAAGTGCACTACATAAACCAAGCGCTGCAACAAAAACTGGATTGCTGGTTTTCATACCACTCTTGATGATATTAAACCATTTGGTATATTTTACACGAATTAATTTCATGATGACTGACCTCCATTTTCCCAGAGTCCTTTATAAATAAAATAACTTTCGTTTAGAATGTTTTCAAATCCATTTGATGTGTTGGTAGCACCAGCAATCTGATCGACTTCATTGGGTAAATTACCGGTTGAACCCAAAGGTCCAATGATGATTGGAGTTTGTGATGTCGGGTCAACTTTGAGTCCGACAAACTGATCCAGAAAGTCTCTTTGAACGACTTTACCACCCAACCCTGGAGTTTCTCCCTGTTGAAGGATGGTGATATTCACAATCGTTTCAAAGTCACTTTCCATTGTCATGACACCAACGATATCGCCGATGTAACCACTCGCAGCAAAGATACCAAAGACAAATGAAATATTGTTGGTATTGTTGTCGACATAAATCTTAACATCCTGTCCATGGATGGTGTAATCGTGAACTGTGATATTGGTTGTGAATGCATCAAAAACTGTTGAAGTTGTATAGGTTTCGTTGTTATGCGATAAGATCGCTTCATACAATGCTGCATTTTCGTTGGCAGTGATTCTTGCTGAAAACAGCAAGTCCATTCCGACGAATGCAAGCGATGTGATGAATCCCAAGATTGCGACGAAGACGACTAATCGAATGTAGTTTTTCATACGACTTCATCCTCCTTTTTAGGACTCTTCTCTAACATAGGTGAAACAGCATTCATAATGATGATGGCATAAACCACACCTTCTGCCGCATCAGCTAAGCCTCTGATCACAACAGTGATCAAGGCAATCCCAATCGCATAAAAGATTTTTGCTCTTGATGTCTGTGGTCCAGATATAGGATCTGTTGCAACAAAGAATGCAGCAAACATCAATTGTCCTAAGAACAATGAAATGAAGGCATCATGGAATTGTGAAGGATAGAATCTACCTAATACATAAGTAAAGACAACAGATGATAGTAAAACAGTGAGTGGAATACGCCAATCGGCAATTTTCAAGAACAACAAAATTGCACCGACGATCCACACGCCTAACATCACGGTTGATCCTATGGTATTGGCATATTGTCCAAGCAATAAGCCAAAGATATGCTGTGTTGTTCCTGTAAATGTCAAATCAGCCAAATTGGTAGATTGTAAAACCGTTCCAGTCAGTGGATCAATAAATGATTGTCCGACTTCAACCGGAAAAGTTACCAGCAAAAACAAATACCCCACCAGTGCTGGATTAAAGATGTTTCTGCCTAAACCACCAAAGACGCTCTTGCCGAAGAATACGGCAAACCCAGAGCCAACAACAACCATATATAAAGGCAGATGAGGTGGCATGAGCAAAGTAAAGATGAGTGGCGTCACAAATGCCCCATAAATATCTTTACCATATTCAATTTTTCTGATTTTAGCAAATGCAAACTCAACCAAGAGTGCAGTTGCTACAGCAACAGCCCCCATGAGTAAGACATAAAAGGTATAGACAAATGCCCCAACCAAAAGCAGTGCAAACATCAAAACCGACATGATCAGGAGGTTTCTATACGACACACCTGGGTTTTTCTGATTTAATTCTTGTGGGTTCGTTCCATTTTTTTGCATCTTTTTCCTCCTAAACATTCAATCCAAAAAGGATCAGGGCAATGATTGAAAGGATAATGAGTTGCATAGGCAATCCTTTGAATCCTTTGGGGACTGGTGCATCTTTCAGATGCTTTTCGATGAAGGTTAAAATCATCAAAATGAGTCCATAACCAAATGCCGCGAAAATACTGAAATAAAAACTATTAGCCAGTGTATCAACACTCGCGATATTAATGAGTAAGGCACCTAAGACAACGGTATTGGCAACCAGTTCAATGGTGTACTTGCCAATGTATGCATAAAACTTAGGAAAGATCTTCTTGATGAAGACATTGAACATGACGACAACGATTGAAATCGTGATCACAAACACAAACGTTTGAAGATACGTCAAATTCTTAATGACATCTCCTGTATCATTGACTTTATAAAGCAGTCCATGATAAATGAGATAACTGATGACACTGACCAGTGGCAAAACAAAGAGCAGAGCAACACTTAATTTCAAAGCATGCTTAGGCTTCTGTTCAACGGTAGGTAGTGATTCTATTCCAAGGAATGAAAACAACAAGATATTGTTGATTAAGATGGTCGCAACAATCAATTGCGCTAAAGTTGTAAATTCAATCATTTGGATTCACCTCTTTGCTGAAAGGATTTGAAGATGCCTAAAAGCAAGCCTACAATGAGCAAGGCACCAAATGCTGATGTTGCAAGATCAAATGAATAGATCGTATCAAATAAACGCATGGGAATACCAAACAATGTGATACTTCCAGTGCTGATGATAACACGCACAATGGTAATGATTATTAAAGCAAACAAATAGCCTGCACCATATGCAAATCCATCAACGACACTCTTGATGACATTGTTTTCTTTTGAATAAGCTAGAGCTCTTTGCAAAACTAGAGCACTGACTGCAGTGAGTGGCAGATAAATCCCTAAGTTCTGATAGAGTTCTAAGTTGCGCACTTGAACAATCATCTGTGCAACTGAAACAAAGAATGCAACAATCGCCAATGTGAAGATTGGCATCACGGTATCAGAAATCTTTGATTTAAAGATGGAAACAACAAAATTGACTAGAATCATGACAAACAAGACCGTCAATCCCAAACTGATGGCTTTATCCATGGAATCTGTGACAGCAAGCATCGGAGTTAATGCAATTGTTAGAACGAATGCTGGATTGCGCTTGATGACACCTTGATTCAGAATATCTTTCATTTCATTTTTGAAATCGTTCATCATTTGAGGCTCACCCCCTCATTCGTATAATTCGCTACAACATCACTGATCATTTGCTCCAAAGCATCCCATGTAATGGTAGCTCCAGCAATCTTGTCGATATTGAAGTTACTGATTTGTTCATTAATGATTGCGTTAATGACATTAGGTTCCGTATAAAGGGCTCCGACCCCTTCTGTTTCACTCTGTGAAACAACGACATAATTAACAATGGTATCTGTATAAGGATCGATCGCTATGACAATATGAATTGGACCATTTCGACCTTCTGTCACAATATCATAAACAATTCCAGCAATTGATGAATCCGAATTATTCAAAATTTCATAAACACCTTTGATGGTTTGATATTGACCAACATTATAATCTCTGGTTGGTGTTAAATTCTGTGTATAATTTGCAGGATCATAGGTATCAGTTAAATATTGCATGACATCAACCTTAGGTACACCAATCATTGGACCATAATGCTGCCATGCTAATTGAATGCCGACGGCAAGCACTAAAACAACCAGAAGATAATTCATGGATTTCTTGAATGTTGATGCTTGATGACCTTGATCGGTTCCATCCTCGGATGTAATCCATTTGCACTGATTAATAAATGGTGTGAGCATTTGGACTGACAGTGCACCAAAAACAACGGCTTCTGTTTGTCCGACTGCATGGAAGATAACCATCATCACAGACAATAAAAGTGCTGCAAGGACTTGTCCTGTACGACCTGTAGGTATGAGTGTACGATCGAATAAAATAAAGACCGTCACAAACCAGAAAGGTACACTCATGAAACTTTCATAGAATCCAGAGGATCCAAGAATAGCCAAATAACCAATCACGTAAGTTGAAACAAAAAGAACAGGTAATAACGCTTGCTTAAAGTGTTTGATGATCAAGATAAAAGCAATCAGACCAAAAATGAAGATTCCACTGGATATAGCAAGACCAAATCCACTGGAAAAGTCATAATTAATCGAGAAATTCAAATATTTAGAAAATAGATTCGTGTTGGATAATGCGGTAAACAATTGATTATCGAATGTGGATGCTCCAATTGCATTTTTAAATCCCAATTGAATGAGCAAATAACTAAAGAGTGCTGGTGAGAACACCTTGTAGACATACCCGCCAAATAAAATCTTTGCAATGAACACTGATAATCCAGCGACAATCAACACCAAAACAACTGGTGTGTTGGAAGGTATTAAGATACCCATTGATAATGCAGTAATCTTCGCATAATCTGACTGGACAAATGCTTTAGCTTCTGCACGATGCAACTTCTTCTCACTTGCATAAAACAGAATTTCCACTTCTCTAACAATCGTAACTATCACGAAAACGTTAAAAGCTTGTTGAACCCCAAAGATAAAGCCTTGCTGAAAAATCGTCATCAATACCAAGTATGAAACAATGATGAACAGTGCTTTTTCTATGAACTTCAATGTTTTAGCATCAACCAAGGTTGTGCGATCAAACCGATTTGTTTGTATATCCATGTTTACTCTTGATCCTTTCTAAAGAAATAAACATATTTATATCCTTGATATAAAAGCACGATTGGAAGCACAATAAGAATGACAACCCCCATCACGACTAGTGCAGTCTCCGATGACATCGCATCATAGATCAAGATGCCTTCATTAAATGCGACATGTGAAAAAAGGACATAAGGATATGTGCCTAGAAAACCACTGACAAAGAACAAGATCATCCCTAAAAGGAATGAAACATAAATGAATGCTGGTTTCTTAAAGTGTCCAAAGCCAGTGACTAATATTAAGAAAAACAGACTAGCTAGCGGTAAAGCAATCAAATAAGGATGTGCAACAAATAATTGTCCGGAAATAATGGAAACAAGATTGTTGTTAATACCCATCAGAACCAATGCAAACAGCAAAGGAACAGAATAGATGATGCCATACTTTTTGATCAAGTTAAATGCTTTATCAGCAAGTTCTGTCAAACGATTGAACTTAATCCAGACTGCACCAATAATGAACGCGAGGGCAATCATCAATAAGCCACCACTAATGGTTGCTGTTGAGAAGATTGAAAAGATGTTGGATCCCATCGAACCATTTTCATAAGGGAATCCGTAAAAAAGAGTCACAAAATAGACACCCAATACAAACATCAAAAGCATGCCTGAAATACTCCAAGCCAAGCTCATGTATTTGATCCATTTGGGTGTATCATCCTTAAAAAGCAATTCGACGCTCAACCCTCTAAAGATCAATGCAATCAGAAGTAAAAATGCAGGAACATAAATACCACTGAAGATTTGTCCGAATGCCAAAGGAAATGCTGCAAATGTCAAACCAACTGCAACAATCAACCAAACTTCAACACCATCAGAGTAAAGTCCAGCAATCGATTGCAACTTCTTTTTTTCTTCATTTGTTGAGGCAATAAAGATATTTAAGATCCCTACGCCAATGATTGGAATCTCTTGAACGAGATAAATCAAATAAGATAGTCCAATCAAACCGAACGCGATGATTCCTAGAGTTTCGTGCATTAGAATTCTCCTTCAAAACCTTTTCTGATGGTTTTCAGTGACAAATAGTAGTCCATGAAGAACAGCAAGACATAGAAGACAACAAGCAAGATGATGCTGAACCAGACTTGCGATACAGGTACAGATGAAATACCTTCACTGACTTTCATCATATTATAGATAATCCATGGCTGACGGCCCATTTCGGTAACCATCCACCCTGTGATAATTGCAATATAAGGAAGTGGAATCATGTAATAAGTAATCTTCTTAAGTGTAGGTGAATCGTTGATCTTATTTCTGAAAAGTACCAGATACAAACCAAACAAGATAAATATCGATCCCAAAATAGTCATTGTATGGAATGCCGTCTTGACCACAATCGGCAATCCAGCACTGATATCAGGTGAACTTGAAAGACCATTATTGATCATATTGAGTTTATCAGGTTGAACACCTGCAATAAAGTTCATATAGACATAACCAGTGATTGGCATTAAAATCGAAGAAATCAAAATGACCCAAGCAGCAATCTTTGCACTAATCTTGAAGGTATCTGCATGATGATTCTTTTGTATGTGATACATAGAAATCGCTAGAACGATAAATCCGGTCAATAGAATGGAAGCCAAATTCGTATGCAAGAACATGTACCATGAATAAGGATTGAAAATCAATTCGCTGAAACTGGAGAAGATCACACGGCCTTCATCTGGTAGCCAGGTTGCTCCTACTGGATTCTGCATAAAGCCATTGGCTGAAATAATCCATAAAGCAGAAAGTAAGACACCAATGAAAATCATCCAAACCGTAACGACTCTGAATGTTTTACTGATCTTATTCTTTCTGAATGCCCAAATCCCACTGAAAGTTGCCTCCAAGAAAAAGGCTAAGAGTGCTTCAATGACCAGTGGAGAACCGAATACATCGCCCATCGCTCTGGAATACTCAGCCCAGTTCGTTCCGAATTGCACGGTCATGACGATGCCTGTCACAATACCAAAAGCATAATTGATAATAAAGATGTTTCCGAAAAAATCAGACAACTTCTTATATCTCAAGTCATCTGTTTTATAATAAACGTGCTCGAAAATGAGCATGAACAGGACAAGTCCAATCGTGAATGGAACAAATAAAAAATGAAATGCAACAGTAAATGCAAACTGTATACGGCTTAGAATCTCTAACATAGCGCTCCTCCAAGTAACTTTATTACATAAAATTAAAAAATACACCTAAATTATAACATACGAAAAAGGATTTGAAATGCAAAACACTTCAACTGAACAAGGTTGTTTGTAATTATTATAACATTTCTGAAAACTTTGCAGGTTGTATATGCATACAAATCATAAATTATAAGAATATTTGCGATGATGTCTAAAATTAATAAAAAAAGAAGCATCCGCTTCCATTTCTATTCTCTTCTTGCGAAAGGTACTCATTGTATAAGGTTTTGTAAATCATGGCAGGGCTAGCTGGATTCGAACCAACGATGAATGGGTCAGAGCCATTTGCCTTACCGCTTGGCTATAGCCCTACAACAATGAGCTTAAAAAGATAAATATGGCAGGCCCAGCTGGATTTGAACCAACGATGAGGGAGTCAAAGTCCCTTGCCTTACCCCTTGGCTATGGGCCTATCTATTTTTATAGTGCAAATCTATTCGTAATTCGCATAAATGATTTTAGCATACATATATCATAAATGCAACCATTAACACGTTATTTTCCTACTGAATTTATTCTTTATGAATAAACAAATACTTTATAAAAGAAAAAGGCTTGTAGCCTTTCTTTTTGAAAGATATTAATGAATGGGGCGGCTGAAGGGAGTTGAACCCTCCAATGTCGGAGCCACAATCCGATGCGTTCACCGCTTCGCCACAGCCGCCATCTCTTAGCGCATTTACTATTATACATTTTTTTGATTATTTGTAAAGTGAAATTATGTAAATTAAAAGTTTTTATTGTCTAATAAAGATTTTTCTAGTATCATAATTGAGAAGGATGTGATTCGATTGAAATGGATAGGAAGATTTTTATATTTATTGCTTGTGCTAT
>QKIB01000046.1 GCA_003249785.1 Acholeplasmatales bacterium | reverse complement strand
TTTACCAATCATTCAAGATGTTGTACCTAACGCATTCTTCAGTAGCGGTTTGGCTTACATCGGTGCAGGCATCGCTGTAACAACTGGTTTTGGTACAGGGATTGGACAGGGGATTGCTGCAGGCAAGGCTGTTGAAGCTGTTGCACGCCAACCAGAAGCACTTGGTAAGATCACATCAACCATGTTGATTGGACAGGCTGTTGCTGAAACGACTGGTTTATACGGTTTGATCATTGCATTTATTTTGACTACTAAATAAGAGAAGGATTTGATGTTGTGAACGAAATATTCCAAGAAGCGACTCAGATCATTGAGACAGGACTGAATTCAGTCCTGGAACATCCTGATATCGTGCTCTTGAATATTCTTTCATTCTTTGTGCTTGTGTTCTTCGTTAGAAGATTCATGTGGAAACCTGTCACTGAATTTTTAGATGCTAGACAAAAAGCGTTAACCAAAGAGCTTGACGAAGCTGCTCAAGAAAGAGAGATCGCCAAGGCGCTTCAAGAAAAATCCCACAAGGATTATGAAGCCATGAAGGAAGAAACAAGAGTCTTAAAAGAAAAATTAACGCTTGAAGCCTATAAGCAACAAGAAGAACTCATCACCAGCGCGAAAAACGAAGCGAAGCGTCGTTTGGAACAAGCTGAAAAGGACATTGAGTTCGAAATCATTCAAGCAAATGAACAAATCAAACAATCGATTAAAGAGGTTGCTTTTGCTGCTGCCGAAAAGATCGTCAAAAGAGAGATTGATGAAAATCTTCATCAAGACATCATCGATGATATTGTTCAAGAAAGAGAAGCATAATGAGTATTGCCAACTATGCGAAGGCACTCTACCAGATTGCCAAAGAACAAGACAAGGTCAGTCTCATCGCATTCCAATTTGGTGAATTCAAGAATAACGTTGGAGAAAACGAAAGTTGGATCACCATGATGGATTCACCGATGCTATCGACCCCCGAAAAAAACAAAATGATTGACGCACTCGGTTATGATGCATCCTTTTTGGCGTTTTTGAAGATGCTTGTTCAAAAACGCAACATGCATCACTATCTGGAAATCTATGATGAATGGCTCCATTTGTCACGGACATACTTAAAGATTGCGCATATTCACATTTACTCGGCAAAACCCATTACGAAAACCCAGGAAGATGCATTACGAAAAGTGATTCAACCTCGGTTTGTTAATCAGCAGCTCGATTTTCACATTACGATTGATGAGCATTTGCTTGGTGGTATCAAAATCGTCCACCAAGGACAGTCACTGGATCGCTCGATTGCCCGTGAACTTAAAGAATTATATACAACGATTTAAGGTGGTGTAGAAATTGTCAAAACTCAAAGTCCAAGAAATGACAGAAATCATTAAAAAGCAGATTGAGTCATTTGAGCAGGACGTTAAACTTGAAAATATCGGTAAAGTCTTATCCGTCGGTGATGGAATTGCCATTGTCTATGGTCTTCAACAAGCCATGATGGGTGAACTTCTTGAGTTTCCTCATGAGGTCAAAGGCTTGGTTTTTAACTTAGAAGAATCCAGTGTTGGGGTCATTCTTCTTGGAGAATCCAATAAAATTAAAGAAGGCGATTTGGTCAAAACTACCAAACGCATCTTCGAAGTCCCAGTTGGTGAAGAACTCTTGGGACGTGTCGTCAATCCATTAGGCGAACCTTTAGATGCTGGTGGAACTATTGATGCGAAACACTTTTTGCCAGTTGAAAGAAGAGCACAAGGCGTTATGCAGAGAGGTTCAATCAATGCATCCTTAGAAACCGGAATCAAAGTCATTGATGCACTGGTTCCAATCGGACGTGGTCAAAGAGAACTAATTATTGGCGACAGACAAACCGGAAAAACAACATTAGCTGTCGATACCATTTTGAATCAAAAAGGTAAAGATGTCATTTGTATTTATGTTGCGATCGGACAAAAAGAATCCAGTGTCTCGACACTCGTTCAACTCTTATCTCAACATCAAGCGATGGAATATACCATCGTTGTCACCGCTGGTGCATCCAGAGAAGGCACACTTCTCTATCTCGCACCATTTGCCGGTGTCACCATGGGTGAATACTTCATGGAACAAGGCAAGGATGTCCTCATTGTTTATGATGATTTATCCAAACATGCTGTTGCTTATCGTGAACTTTCACTTCTACTCAGACGTCCACCAGGACGTGAAGCTTATCCAGGAGACGTTTTCTATCTTCATTCCAGACTCTTGGAAAGATCAGCAAGACTCAATGATAAATTAGGTGGTGGCTCGATTACAGCCCTTCCAATCATTGAAACCAAAGCTGGAGACATTTCAGCATATATTCCAACAAATGTCATTTCAATCACTGACGGACAGATCTTCTTAGAAGCAGAACTTTTCTATTCAGGTATTCGTCCAGCAATCAGTGCCGGTTTATCCGTTTCCCGTGTCGGCGGTGCCGCACAGTGGAAAGCGATGAAGAAAGTATCCGGTACGGTACGTATCAATCTTGCGAACTATCGTGAACTTGAATCGTTTGCTCAATTCGGTTCTGACCTTGATGCCAGTGCAAAACGTCGTTTGGAACGTGGACGCAAGACCATTGAAATTCTGATTCAGGATGTTCATGAACTGATTGAAATGCCTACACAAATTGTTACGATTTACGCATTATCCTCTGGTTTGATGGATGATGTTGTTCTTGAAAATGTCAAGAAACTCGAAAACGAAATCAACCAAGGACTTCATATGGATGAACTTGGTCAAAAATTGTATAAACATCTCGTTGAAACTAAAACGCTCCCTGATACCAAGGAACTTGATCAATTTGTTCAAAGTCTGAAAAGGAAGTTGTAGATATGGGATTAAAGGATATTAAATTGAGAATGACCGCGATTGAAAAAACCGCGACCATCACTCAGGCAATGCACAATATTGCACTATCCAAAATCAAAAAATCAGCAGAGCTGCTCAACCATACCAAAGCATTCGTGGTCAAACTCCATAACATCTTGGAGTATGCCGACAGAAACAACGAAGATACGCACAGACTCACCTCCGTGAATGATGGTAAAACGAAACTGTTTGTCTTAGTCACCAGTGACAGAGGACTTGCAGGCAGTTATCATAACCAGTTATTTAAGGCATTCACTGATGAGATCAAGGATTTGAATAAATCTGATTATCGCGTCTTCGTCTTGGGCAAAAAAGGATTCTATTTTGCCCAAAAGAGAAATCTGCCCATGGTTAATAATGAAATCATCTACAATCGTGATGATATCACGACAATGCATTTCAGAAACTATGCGGATCTGATCAAGGATGTTTTCATGGAAGGTCATGTGGATGAAGTGACGATGTATCATAATCATTACATCAACACCGGAACGCAAGTGGTGAAAAGAGAAACTATTCTTCCTGTCATTTTTGAAGATAAGGAAAAAATCGTTGAAGACTTCATCTACGATACGACACCTGAACAGGTGCTCAACCACACGATCAACATCTATATCGAGAGCAGTATCTTCACAGCTTTAGCTGATGCGAAATTAAGCGAACACGCTTCACGCATGATTGCGATGAAGAACGCTACGGATAATGCGAATGAAATTGTCGCACAGCTGCATACGCTCTATCATAGAGCAAGACAGCAAGAAATTACCTCCGAGATCATTGACGTC
>QKIB01000084.1 GCA_003249785.1 Acholeplasmatales bacterium | reverse complement strand
AAGCAATGTGCAGATTTCATCAAGAGTCTAGATAACGAATAAGATGGGTAAAACGATTGAACAATTGACCATCGATGAATATCGTCGTTTTTCGTCACTCCTAGAGGATATTCAGACGTTTGTCAAAAAGCATCAGGTCATCTCTTATATTGAATTCGATTATTACGTCGTTCATGATATGACGCTCTTTTCGATTGAACCTGAGTATGATTTTGAGAAACTGGAAAGAACCATTCAACAAATTAAAAAGGCGACTCCTGCCATCAAGCGCATCTTCAGTAAACCCATCATCATCCTTAAGGATACCGATGATGTTTTACCTGTGGAAAATGCACGTGTCATCAATCAGAATACGTTATTACATCTTGCGAATCATGGACAATATGTTGCTAATATCACAAGTAAAGGCGTTAAGCCCAGAAAACTGTTGACAAGACTCTATGAGGATGACTATAGCATCTATGAGAATATGATCTTTTGTAATCTCGTTGATGATATTCTTTCATTGATCAGAAAGAATAGAAGAACATTGGATAGTCTGCTTTATGCGAGTGATATCATGAAATTCAATCTTTTAGAAAAAGTCAATCACGTGAATTACTTTCTTGCTTTAGGGAAACTGCATACAGGCTATATCAGAGACTTCAGTCAGTATTTCAGTTTATCTAAGAAAATGCTTCATGAACTTGCTCAAGTCAGTCAAGCAATCACCCCAAGGCTCTATAAACCTGTTTATCAGAAGAATCTGAAACGCAATCGAAACTTATCACTAAAAAAGACGAATATCTTTTTGGCACAAAAAGATTATCGTCAAGTCTACAAGACCTATAAATATTTATTGAGCAATCAAAAGCTTGAAGATGACAAGAAAGAAGTCGTTGATTTTGATTTGATGCGGATGAATTATCTGACCTATGTTCAGATTTTAACGATATTTGCTACGGGTCATTTCAATTTTGAAATTGATCCCTCGTTCAAGATCAATTTGAATTCACTTGATATCTCATTTACATATAAGGGATGGAAACTTGATATCTTCAATAACAACAAGAAAGAGATTCTTCTTTATTTCAAAAAAGAAAAAGAATACCGAATCTTGATCACAAGCAGTGTCTATAATCTCAAGACTTTAAATGGGTACAAAAAAGACTATGGCGTAAATGAGGTTGTTGTTGTCAATCAGTTTGAAGCACCTTATTTAGAAAGAGATGATATCTACATCAGCATGGAAGATATTGATTCGTTTAGAAGAATTCAACAGATCATCTTGAGAGGTATGGTTTACTCAGACCAAAGAAGAGATGTTTGTCCATTCTGTGGTGGTGAACTACATCAGGATCCACATCATGGATTTTATCAATGTCATGATTGCATGACGCAGATTAAAGAAGATGTTTGCCAAGAAACGAAGAAACCTTATTTTTACACTGATAATGCACATTTAAAGAAATATATGTTATTTAAACCCGATTTCGATTATGATGAGAACTGGTATGTGGAAAAGCAGATTGAATCTGCGATGTATTTTAGAAATATCACAAAGATCAATCAAAAAAGCGAGATTGTTTGTCCACACTGCAATCAAGTGCATAAACATGAATAGATTGATCAAATGAATCAATCGTAAGAGCTAAATTCTCAATTCCACGATTCGTGGAATATATCCATTAAGCATAGGTTGATTCCTTTTTTTGATGGGTTTAAACTGATGTTGAGGTGATTTAATGAATAGTATCGAATGTGGGCGTTTCATCGCACAACTAAGAAAAGAAAAACAGATTACACAAATGGAGCTTGCAGAAATGCTTAAAGTATCCAATAGTGCAATCTCTAGATGGGAAACTGGGGAGGGGTACCCCGATATATCGATATTTCCAAAGCTTGCTGAAGTTCTCAATGTAACGGTTGATGAACTGCTCAAAGGTGAAAAAATTCCTCAAGAAGAAAAAAGAACTACAAAGATATCTAATCGAAAATTCAACAATGCGTTCATTGGATCAATCGTGATCTTAATCGCAGCCTTTTTGATTTTTGTGGCTATCACCTATGCATCTTATCGCGTTTGGTATGGTGTCATCGGTTTTGTTGTGTTTTCAACAGCATCCATACTATGGTTTATGTTCAGTCGAAATGAAGTCTTGGATCTGTATGAAGACCAGAAGGATGCCAAAAATCAATTGTATCATCGAACCTTGCTCTACTATGTATTGTTAGTTACTTTTTTTGTAATGATGATTCCACAAATGATTGCAACTTTACAATCCAATATCGTGACAAGTGTATTACGTTTAGATATCTACTTGATATGGGTTGTTGTGATTGGATTGCTTGGTCTAGTAGCATACTTGATTATCCAAAGTTTGCATCGTGATGAAACAGATCATGAAGGTATCTCAATTTTTAGAACGATCACAACACAGGATTATATTGTCATTTACACGAGTTTGGGTTATGTTGTTTTTGCTTTAGTATTTAATCTATTTGCATTGATTTTCCCTTTAGGAATTCCATTTTCAATTTTCATCGCAATCTCACTCTATCACTTGATTGCAAAGCATGATTCGAGACATGTGACTATTTTACGAATCATTTCAGTCATTACAGCAATTCTAACCCTGATATTAACTGTTGTCGGCCAATTATTTTCTGGTTCATCAAATCAATTACTTATCATACTTGATGAATATATTTTTCCGATAGTCATCATACTTAGCGTTGTTGTTTTATCGATCCTAAGTATTATTGGACTAATTAAAAAATCAAAAAATCACGAATATGACGATTATTTTCGGTTTTATCGCCAATTTTTGATGCTGATTATTTCTTTCTTTACCATAGCATTTATTGGACTTCATTCATTATACATCATTAACATATTTGTTTCCTTACTTGTGAGTCTAGGCGCTTTCTTGATCTATGAGCATCATTTGGGGAAACTTGGTTCCTAGGAATATTTGATATTTGATATAACCTGTTTAGTTGGGTTCTGAGGTGATATCTTGGAAATGAAGTTTGAGAAAAAAGAAGATTTTCGTGCTTGGTTAACTGATCATGCATATGACGAGAAAGGGATTTGGCTTGTATTTGGAAAAACAAATGGGCCAAAAACTTTGACACCTGACGAAGCGTTGAAAGAAGCGCTTTGCTTTGGTTGGATAGATGGTCAAATAAAGAGTGTTGATGACTTTACTTATCTGAAGTATTTCAAAAAAAGATTGAAAAAAAGCAATTGGTCAAAACGTAATAGAGATTTTGTCAGCGATTTAATCAAAGAAGGCATGATGACTGAATCAGGATTTCAAGCAATTGAAACAGCAAAAAAGAATGGATCTTGGGAAATTGAATATGAAGTGATTCAAGATTCTGATGTAGTTTGTTTCAAAGATAAGCTAAAAGATTTTGAATTGGCATATCATAATTTCATGGAAATGTCGTCATCCATTCAATAAACATATGTAGGATTTTATTTATCTGCTAAAAAAGATGAAACCAGAGTAAAACGGTTTAATGAATTGGTTATTCGTTATGAGAAGAACTTAAAACCAACGGAAAAAGCATAGATAAAATCACACTCTTGATATAAATGAATATAAAAAGGAACATTCGTTCCTTTTTTCATAAATGTTTGATGACATAAGATAATTCTCGATGATCTCCGATAAGTTCAAACCCTCTGGATAAATACATAGCAAGCGATC
>QKIB01000010.1 GCA_003249785.1 Acholeplasmatales bacterium | reverse complement strand
CAGTGCAATCGATAAGATCGGTGTGAAGTCACCAATGATATTGAGCGGTGTCATTGGCCAGAGTGGCTTTGTGACCCCAGAAAAATGTTTCCATCCATTACTTAAGATACCTGTTGTCTGAACAGTGATGAAGAAAATGATGGATAACGAGAATGTGATTGCGGTAAATCTAGTTGGTGATTCTAATGCAATGACACCTGAGATGTTGCTGATCAAGACATAGAATGCCATGGTCAATGTAATGGGTGCAACAAACTTATAATGCTTGCCAACATAATTCTTAACATACCCATTGAAAAATCCGATGAACCCGATGAAAAGACTGATGATCTTCCCTGGTTTTGCTTTCACATCCATGCGTTTGACTTTATGCCCAACAACAATTGAGAGGATCGCTACAAACGCCATGATGCCAAAAGATGTGAGATAGAAGGTCGGAAGATTTTTAATGTAATCAAGAATTTGACTCATCTTTTTCCTCCTTCTCGTCTTCAATCACGTTGTAAGGTCCTTCTTCTTTAGGTTTCTTGATCAAAGGTGAAGCGTAAATGAAGACGCCAACCTTGACTGAGAAAATACCCAAGAGTAGTACAATATAAGATTTAATCATAATCGTCGTGCCTAATTCTTTGGTTTGTAACCAGACAAAAGCGATGATGATGATATATAAGACATACCGAGTCACTAAATGAGTGACCAAACGCTCTGTTTTGAATTTTTCTTTTTTAGTAATAACAATCATCTGACTATGGTTAAAAAGGGCGACTGCAGATCCCAAAATATCAAAACAACCAACGAAAGAATGATTGCATAAACAATGCCAATGAGTGCAATCTTATGAACGTCTCTCATATCGTTCCTCACTTTTCACAAATTGCATAATGGTCAGAAAACCGATCATAATGCCTAAGATTAATCCGACTGCAGCTAGAATCATCGATAAATCACCATCGGGATTCACTTTGTTTCCGATGTAGATCCCTAAAAGTGATAATCCAACAACAGTAAAGATGACCTGCATGACCATCATATAGGTCATGAGTACTTTTCTAAACTTACTTCGTTCCAAATAAACGGTCCCCGCAATCTCCAAGACCTGGTACGATGTATCCAACTTCATTCAAGTGATCGTCAAGCGCTGCTAAGTAAATATTGACATCAGGATGATCATTTTGAAGTCTAGCCACACCTTCAGGACATCCGACAAGTCCGACATATCTGATGTCTTTTGCACCATGTTCTAATAGAATATCAATCGCTTTGGATGCTGAGGCACCAGTAGCGAGCATTGGGTCAACGACCAAGACGACGCTTTGGTCGATATCTTTAGGGAATTTTGAATAATAAACCTGAGGCAATAAAGTCGTTTCATCTCGATAGAGACCAATATGACCGATTTTTGCTGTTGGAATGAGGTTGTGAATACCTTCCACCATGCCGAGACCGGCACGAAGGATCGGAACGATAACCACTTGTTTTTCTAGTTCGCGAACTGTCGTTTCACAAATTGGTGTTTCAATCGTTTTTTCAACGGTCGCTAAATCACGGGTGATTTCATAAGTAATCAATCCGCCGACTTCTGAAACACTTTCTCTAAACTCTTTGGTTCCGGTTCTTTTATCTCTGATTTTCATCATCTTATGATCAATCAGAGGATGATTCAGGATCACAACTTTGCTCATCTTATTCATGCTCCTCTATTTTTGTAATTTTGTCTAAACGGTTTTGATGTCTAGGCTCAAATGTCGAATTCATGAACGCATCAACGATTTTGAATGCTTCTTCCTTGGTTGTCGTTCGACCACCAAGTGCGATGATGTTTGCGTTATTGTGTTCTTTGGCGAGTTTTGCAGTTTTTTCGTCATAGACCAAAGCTGCTCTAACGCCGTGGACTTTATTTGCAGCAATACTGATACCAATGCCAGTACCGCACATGACGATACCAAAATCATAAGGTTCCTCGGTGACAGCATGTCCGACTTTTTCTGCAAAATCAGGATAATCGACAGATACAGTTGAATCTGTTCCGAAATCAACAACTTCGATGTTTTTGTCTTTGAGATATGCTTTGACTTCTTCTTTTAATTCGAATCCGCCATGATCACTGCCCATTGCAATTTTCATCACTTTTCTCCTCCATTTGACCTATTAGATATTATAACATAAAAACATGTTTTTATATAACGTAATTATAAGCCATCGCCAAATTAAATTGAATCACTATAACTTTGTCTCGTTATAGTAAGCTTTTTTTCGATCCAAAGCTCTCAAAAGTGCTTTTCTGAGTCTGATGTTCTTTGGTGTGATTTCAATCAGTTCATCATCGTTGATGAATGCCATGCAAGCTTCAAGATTCATCAGTCGTGGTTTTTTCAAAACCACAGTGGAGTCTTTACCAGCTGAACGCATGTTGGTTTGTTGTTTTTCTTGGGTGACGTTCACGACCATATCGGTATCTGTATTACCTTCACCAACGATCATGCCTTCATAGACACTCACTCTTGGATCAACGAACATGGTTCCACGATCTTCTAATCTGCCGATGGCATATGCGGATGTCATGCCTTGATTCAAGGAGACAAGTGCACCGGTTCTTCTATTGCCAACCGTTTCACCAATCATTGGACGATAGTCCAAGAATAAATGAGATAGGATGCCGTATCCTTTAGTTGCTGTTAAAAATTGTGTCATGAATCCAATCAAGCCACGCGAAGGCATGATGTAATGGATTCGACTATAGTCTCCATTTTGGTGCATAGAGACGAGATCACCTTTTCGGTCTCCCAACATTTCAATCACTGTTCCAACATAATCGGTTGGACAATCAATCTGAACATCTTCATAAGGTTCACACTTCACATCATCAATCGTTTTAACGATGACTCTAGGTCTTGAGACCTGAAATTCAAAGTTTTCACGACGCATGTTTTCAATGAGAATCCCCAAATGCAGCTCGCCACGACCCGATACGGTCCATGCTTCTGTTTGTCCGATGCGTTCGACTTTGAGTGAAACATCTCTTTGTGTTTCTTTATACAAACGGTCATCAATCTTCGATGCAGTTACATGTTTGCCTTCTTTACCTGCAAATGGTGAAGTGTTTGTTAAAAAAGTCATCTGAACCGTAGGTTCATCAATATGCAAATGAGGTAATACTTCTTCATAACCGACTTCACAGACTGTCTCACCGACATGAATGTCTGGTAGACCCGCCATTGAAACAATATCACCTGAATAGGCTTCATCGACTTCATACTTTTCCATACCTAAGCTTTGGAATATCTTTTGAACTCTGAAATTAACAATCGAACCATCCATACGAATGCATGCAACGGTTTCATTGGTTCTTAAAGTTCCTTTATAAATCTTACCAATCCCCATACGACCAACATAGTCGTTATAATCAATCAAGGCAGGTTGAAACTGCAAGTGATCACTTTCATCTTGATTTGGTTGTGGAATAAACTCAATGATGGTATCCAAAATAGGCTCCATTTTAATATCTAAATCGAGATGTGCTTTATAATTTGCAAGTCCTTGAATGCCAGAGGCATAAAGGACAGGGAAATCCAGTTGATGTTCATCTGCACCTAAATCAATGAATAAATCATAAACTTCATTCACAGTCTTTTGGATGTCTGCATACTTTCTATCGATTTTATTGATGACAACAATCGGGAGTAGCTTCGCTTCCATAGCTTTCTTTAAAACAAATCGAGTCTGTGGCATAACACCTTCATATGCATCAACTAACAGTAAAACACCGTCAACCATATGCATGATTCTTTCAACTTCACCACCAAAATCCGCATGCCCTGGTGTATCCAGAATATTGATGCGGTAGTTTCTATAAATGATGGCTGTATTTTTAGCAAGAATCGTGATTCCACGTTCTCTTTCAATGTCATTGGAATCCATGACTCTGTCGTCTAATTGGGCGTGTGTATCAAAGTGATCGCTGTGTTTCAAGAGCTGATTCACTAAGGTTGTTTTCCCATGATCGACATGAGCAATGATTGCGATATTTCTAATTTCCATATGTTCCTCTTTTCATAACCTTAATTATTATATAACATTTTCTCAAAATTGAATAAAAAAAGTCTTAAAAGACTTTATTTATCCATTAAAACTGCCTGAATATCACGTTCAGTAATGGTTCCTGCTCTTAACATCTTGAATCCTGCTCCAGAGACATCAATGACAGTAGATGAAACGCGACTTGGTGTTTCATTTTGTTCATAGATTTCATGAACATCAAATCCGAAAATATTCTTGATCAGGTTCATGTCTTCCATGGGTGGTTCACCACTCTTATTAAGACTGGTTGCTCGAAGGACACCATAAGTTTCAATCAAATGAAGTGCAAGCTTGTGATTGGGGATACGAGCAGCAATCGTTTTTTCCCCGGTCTTTTCATAGAAAGTTTGGGTTGTTGATAAAACAAAAGTGATCGCACCTGGCCAAAAGGCAAGCATCAGTTTTTTCGCATCATCT
>QKIB01000004.1 GCA_003249785.1 Acholeplasmatales bacterium | reverse complement strand
AAACTCCATTTCCCCAAGAAATTCAGATACAAGATGATTATGAAAACCACCAGAGATAACGCAAGAACACCAATGCAGTGGACCAAAGATGGAGGGTTTACTGAAGGCACTCCTTGGCTCAAGATGAATGCCAATAAAGAAACAATCAATGTTGAAGATGAAATCGCATATGAAGGATCGATCTATCATCATTATCATAAACTTATTCAAATTAGGAAAACCAGTGATGCATTGATAAATGGCTTATTTAAGCCTTTGTACATGAAGAATGATTTGTTTATTTTTGAAAGAGCAACAGAAAATGAATCGATGATTACCATCTCCAACATGAGCAAGAAATCCATCAAATTACCATATGAGATTGATGGAGAAATTGTTTTATCCAATGTTGAAAGAGATGACATGAAGAGTATTGAAAAATTATTGCCTTATGAATCTATTTTAGTGAAGAGAGTTGGTGTGTGATGATTACAACAATACTTCCATATTTCAAACTGGACACCCAAGATTTGACTTATCTGATTTCTGTTAACAAGACAGGTCAAATCGAACATGTCTATCTAGGCAAAAAACTCAGTGACACCAATTTCGATGCACTTAAAACCAAACTGGATGGTGGTGCTGGATCTTCAGTGGATTATGAAGATACGACTAAAATCTCATTAGATTTGATTACACTTGAATATTCAGGAATTGGTAAAGGTGATTTCAGATTAACACCGCTTGAAATCAAGATGCCTGATGGGACTTTTGTTACGGACTTTGTTTATGATTCTTTTGAAATCATCAAAGGAATTTATCCAACCAAAGAACTCCCACAAGCTAAAGCAGATGAAGATCAAGCTGAAACATTAATCCTGAAACTTAAAGATAAAAAGTTTAACATGGAACTTCATCTCATCTACACAGCTTTTGAAAAGACCAATGTGTTCTCAAGAAGAGCTATTCTCATTAACCATGAAGAAAGTGAAATCATCATCAGAAAGATCATGAGTCTCATGATTGATCTACCTGAAGATGATTATGATCTCATTACCTTTGATGGAGGATGGATTAAAGAAGCACATAAACATAAGAGACTTTTGACTTATGGCACATACATCAATGACTCTACAACAGGTAACAGCAGCAATCGTCATAACCCTGGTGTGATCCTTGCAAAAAAAGGTACACACGAAGATTATGGTGTTTGTTTCGGTGTGAATCTGGTTTATAGTGGAAATCACTATGAAGCAGTACAAATCTCTAATCATGGACTCTTGAGATTGATGACTGGCATCAACCCATTCCTTTTCGACTGGCCACTCAAAAAAGATGAGTCCTTTGAAACACCAGAAGCCATTATCACGTATTCGGAACAAGGATTCAATCAATTAAGTCAATCCTTTCATGACTTTGTTAATGCACATATCACGCCTAGGCAATTCCAACAACAAAAAAGACTCGTAGCGATCAATAGCTGGGAGGCTTTTTACTTTGACTTCAATGAAAGAAAATTAAAACATTTTGCAAAAGAAGCTTCCAAACTTGGTGTCGAACTGTTTGTCTTAGATGACGGTTGGTTTGGAGAAAGAAACGATGACACCAAAGCTTTGGGAGATTATGACATCAATCCCAAGAAGTTTTCTCATGGACTCAAAGGCATTTCAGATCATGTACATCACTTAGGCATGAAGTTTGGTTTGTGGTTTGAACCTGAAATGGTCAATCCCAACAGCAAACTTTATCGTTCTCACCCTGAATATGCCATCAAAATTGAAGGGAGAACACCTTCTCTAGGCAGACATCAACTGGTTTTAGATCTTTGTAGGAAAGACGTGAGAGATTATATTGTTTCAAGCATGTCAAAAATATTAAATGAAGTTGATATTGATTATATCAAGTGGGATATGAATAGACACATCACCGATATGTATTCAAGTGCACTTGCTCATCAAGGGATGTTCTTTCATTCCTATATCATAGGACTTTATGATATTTTGAATCAACTCACATCAAAATATCCCAATATCCTGATTGAATCTTGTTCTAGTGGCGGAAATCGTTATGATTTAGGTATGTTATCCTATAGCCCTCAAGTCTGGGCATCGGATAACACCGATCCAATTGAACGACTCAAGATTCAACAAGGCTTAAGTTATCTTTATCCTCAATCAACCATCAGTGCTCATGTTTCTTTAGCACCTCATGCTCAAACCATAAGAAATACACCACTCGCAACACGTTTTAATGTAGCAAGTTTTGGCATCTTGGGATATGAACTCAATTTGAAGCATGTGACACCTGCTGAAAAGAAAGAGATAAAGAGACAGATTGAACTCTATAAAACCTATCGTGATGTTTTTCAATATGGAACATTCCATAGATTCAATACAGAAAATGAGAATCATGTGAATTGGCAAGTTAGTTTGAAGGATACACACATCTTGGGTAATTATCAGATGTTATCTGAGCCTAGTCCAGATTTTGAGATCATTCGAACTAAAGGTTTGAATGAGAATGAAAATTACAAGATTCATTCTGTTCAACAAACTATGCCAATTAGCCAATTTGGGCACTTGATCAGTCATGCACTTCCCATTAAACTCAATCCAAATGGGGCACTCATCAATTTCATTTCCAAGCATAAGCAATTAGAAAATGGTACCGAATCCTATGAAGCAAGCGGCAGGCTTCTCAATCATGGATTCCGTCCGAAGCAGCAATTCATGGGAACCGGATACAATACAGACCTTCGTTTATTAGGAGACTACGGGTCACAGATTTATATCATAGAACCACAAAGAAAGGTGAGATCATGAGAAAAGTCATACCACTCAATTTCAATTGGTATTTTGCTCCTTATGAAGAAAACCATGAAAAAAAGAGAAATCTAGAGGATTTCAAGAAAGTTGATTTACCCCATAATGCAGTCGATATTCCTTTCAATCATTTCAATGAGAAGATGATTGAAACTGTATCAAGTTATGTTCTCATCTTGGATATCTTAAAATCGTGGGAAGATCAACTCATCAAACTCCAGTTTGAAGGTGTTGCACACCAAGCAAAGGTTTATGCCAACGGCAAGCTTGTTGGTAGCCATAAAGGCGGTTATACGCCTTTTGATGTCGATCTCACAGGACAAGTCACCTATGGTGAGAAAAACGAAATCTGGGTGATTGTTGATAGCACAGAAGATAAGAGTATTCCTCCTTTTGGTGGAGTCGTTGATTATTTAGGCTATAGTGGCATCTATAGAGAAGTCAATCTACTTGTTACAGATAAACAATACATCAAAGATGTCTTTTTACACACGGACGGACAAAGAAAAGTTTATTGTGACTTGGAAATATCTCAACCTATGGGGGAAGTTGAAGTTGCCATCTACAAATCAAGTAATCAGATGGTTACAAGAAAATCAGTTAAAGTCATCCACAACACCACACAACTAGAACTGGAAATCGAACGTCCTGTTTTATGGGATCTTCGCTCACATTATTTATATGATGTTGTCATCACGTATCAGGTTGGTGATGTCGTTGTTGATGAACTTCATGAACGACTGGGCATCAGAAAAGCAGAATTCAAGAAAGATGGTTTTTACTTGAATGGTGAAAAGATTAAACTCTTAGGTCTCAACCGTCATCAGAGCTATCCTTATGTTGGATATGCCATGCCTAAGCGTGCCCAATATGATGACGCTGAGATCCTAAAGTATCATCTGGGTCTGAATATCGTAAGAACCTCTCATT
>QKIB01000080.1 GCA_003249785.1 Acholeplasmatales bacterium | reverse complement strand
GCTGCTGCATGCTGGTCCATCAAATATAAACCGTCTTGGTTTTGGAATAGAATATAGGTTCCAGAAAAAACACCGACATATTCAAAATCTGGAAGTTTGGATTGTGCTTCATCAGTCGAATCAGTATCATGAAGTGCTTTGTCTTCATTTAGGAATGATGAACCAAAATCCATGTCAATCGGTGTATAAATTTCAGATGTTTTCTTTTCAATGGTCTGGTATGCTTCTGGAATCTGATGTGTCTTTTTAAGCAATGCTTCTTTCACAAAAGATTCAATCGAAAATGCCAAGATGGATTCATTCACGAATTTGACTTCATATTTTTGTGGATGGACGTTGACATCAAGTAAACTTGGATCCATTTCCAAATGAATGAGTACGATTGGATATTTACCAACCATCATGAAACTGTGATAGCCATCAATAACTGCTTGGATAAGTTGATAATTTCTGATATACCGACCATTCACAAAAATCGAGATGTCTTTTTTTCTGGATCTTGCGATTTGTGGACTTAAGAGATAGCCTTTGATCTTGACTTTTTGAACTATATGTTCAAAATTCGTCATGTTTTCCGTCATTTTTGATCCATAAATCTGATCAATTAGACTATAAAAATCATAGGTACCAAATGTCTGTTTGACCAATTTTTGATCGATGGAAAGAGACATTCTGATGCCCGGATTTGCAAGTGCAATCCGATCAAAAATATCGATGATTGCTAGTCTCTCTGAAACTTCGGATTTAACATACTTGAACCGAGCTGGTGTATTGTAAAACAAGTCTGTGACTTCGACAATGGTGCCTTCATTTAAGGTTGCTGAACCGTCTTTGATAAAATGGCCGCCATGATAGATAACTTCTAAACCTACACTATCTTTTTGTCTTGTTTTCAATGAGACTTTGGACACACTGGCGATTGCTGCAAGTGCTTCACCTCTGAATCCAAGCGTTTGAATATGACCCAAATCGGTTTCATCAAGTATTTTTGAGGTTGCATGTCTGTCAAATGCCAGATGGGCATCCAAAAAATCCATACCTGAACCATTGTCAGATACGCGAATCGATTTCATCCCCATTTCCAAAATTTCAACTTGGATGATGGTTGCTTTCGCATCGATGGAGTTTTCTAGTAATTCCTTGACAACAGATGCTGGACGATCGACAACTTCACCAGCTGCAATCATATTGGCTAATCTGCTATCCATTTTTTTGATAATTGACATAAACCCTCTTATTTTTTGATGATGGATTGTAAATGTTTGATGAGTAATAATGCTTCAATCGGTGTCATGTTATCTATGTTCAAATTTTCGATTTCTTCTAAGACAGAAACCTTATCAGCATCAATGACCTGTTCGTTTTCTGCTTCAAATTTCTCATAATTGAATAAATCTAATACAACCTTGTTTTCTTTTTGTTCAAGCTTCTCTAAAATCTGCTTGCTTCTGGTGATCAGACTCTTAGGTAAATGAGCCAAGGAAGCAACTTGAATACCATAAGACTTATCGGTCGTTCCTTTTTCAACATGATGTAAAAATACCATGGTATCGTGTTCTTCTTTAGCTTTCACGCAAAGATTAGTCAATCGTTCTAAACTGTTTTCCAAAACAGTCAGTTCGTGATAATGCGTTGAAAACAACGTTTGAGCTTTGATCTTTTCGTGGATATATTCAATCATACCCTGTGCCAATGCCATCCCATCATAGGTTGCAGTACCACGGCCAATTTCATCAAAGAGGATCAGACTATTTTGAGTTGCTTTGGTCAATGCTTCATTGGATTCAACCATTTCAACCATGAAGGTTGACTTCCCGCCGCTTAAATCATCTGATGAGCCGATTCTGGTAAAGATTGCATCATAAATCGGTAGAACTGCTTGATCAGCAGGTACGAAACATCCGATTTGAGCCATATAGACGATGATGGCAAACATCCGCATGTATGTGGATTTCCCACTCATGTTCGGACCGGTAATCAAGAAGATCTCGCCTTCATTCATGACGACATCATTGGCAACGAATGTTGTGAATTTTTCAACGACTGGATGTCTGCCTTTTAGAATCTTTACAGTTCTTTCTTGATGTAGTTCTGGTCGAATATAGTTATATTTTTCAGCAATAATCGCTAGATTCAAAAAAACATCGATTTGAGCAATCTGAGTTGATAATTCCTGAAGGGTGAACGTATAGTTTTCAGCAAATGCTCTGATTTCCTTGAAAAGTTCATATTCAAGAGAAAGACTGCGTTCTTTGGCATGAAGTAAATCATCTTCCTTTTCCTTGAGGACTGGACTGATGAATCGTTCGCTATTCGTGAGTGTTTGTTTTCGTTCATAGCCAAACTCGTCTTTAACGAGTTGGGCATTGCCTTTGGTCACTTCGATGTAGTAACCAAACACACGATTGTATCCAACACGTAGATTCTTGATCCCAGTACGTTCTCTTTCACTTGCTTCAAAATCAACAAGCCAAGATTGACCGTGAATGTCGATGGCTCTGAGTTCATCGAGTTTTTCATCAAATCCGGATTTGATCATGCCACCATCTTTAAGTGTGATTGGTGGATCGTTTTTGATTGCTTTATCCAAATAGGCATAAAGCGCATGATGGTCATCCATATGGTTAATGAGATCATCAATCATTGGATGTTCATATGCTTTTAGGGATTCGATCAACTGAGGAACTTGTCCCAATGTTTCTTTAAGCTGATATAAATCTCTGGCATTGACGGTTTGATAAGCAATTCGTCCAACAATACGATTGATATCATAGATATATCTTAAATGCTCCAACACACTTTCTCTAGGTTGATAGCGTTTAAAAGCATCAATCAGATCATACCGGTGATTGAGTTCTTTTTCATCATATAAAGGATGATTGAACATCGATTTAAGATATCGAGATCCCATGGCTGTTTGGCAATGATTGATCCAATACAACAAGGTTGTTGTTGAATTATTGACCAATGATTCATCGATTTCCAAATGCTTTTTGACACGGTAATCTAGATGCATATGGCCAATGCGTTCGATGATCTTAATAGGGATCAGATGATTCATCATCTGTTTTTGTGTATTGGTAAGATAGTTCAGTAAATGCGAAACTGCCCGTTTTTGATCTCTTTCGAGATGTGAGATTGCTTTCTGTTCAACAATCTGGAAGTCATCATGAAAAGAAACCAATCGTTCATGATCCTTTAAACTCTGAATAAAGGTTTCATCAAAACGCAGTGGACAAACCACTTCTCTAATATCCAAACTCAAGATCAAATCCAACGCTTGTTTCTTTTCAAGACCATCGGTTAAAAAACTTTCGCCTGTAGAGATATCGATATAAGTCAGAGCATATCCTTTTTCAGTTAAGACGATATTTGCGATGAAATTGTTGGATTCAGCATCCAAGATGCCATCTTCAAGTACGGTTCCTGGTGTGACTAAACGAATTACTTCACGTTTGACCAATCCTTTGCCAGGCTCTGTGGTTTGCTCAACGATTGCAATCTTAAACCCTTTTTCAATGAGCTTTTGAACATAAGGCTTGACTGCGTGATAAGGAACTCCACACATGGGAACCTTTGCTCCAGCATCTCTTGAAGTGAGTGCAATTTCTAAGACTTTAGATGCGAGAATCGCATCATCAAAAAACATTTCATAGAAATCACCCAGTCTAAAAAAGACTATCGCATCAGCGTAGTCTTCTTTAATTTCAAGATATTGTTGCATCATTGGGGTGTATTGTTGTTTATCCATGGTTGCTCCCTAAGTTTTAATTAATACCAAGGCT
>QKIB01000116.1 GCA_003249785.1 Acholeplasmatales bacterium | reverse complement strand
ATCACTACAAAATACTTATTTATCTCAAGAAATCGGGCAGAAAGATGTTGATATCAATTATCGACCAACCTATGATCTTAAAACAAACAAGAAAACCAATGATACTTCAGATCTGGTATCCTTCATCGATTCAATCAATACATTAGAAGGAACAGCATTCGTTGATTATATCGATACCTATTTTGATGTAGATATGTTTCTCAAGGAACTTGCCATTGGTGTACTCTTGGGAAATCCAGATGATTACCGTGCCATGGCAAACAATTATTATCTCTATCATGATGACATCACCAATACCTTCATGATGATTCCTTATGATTATGATCATGGGATGGCTCAAGGATGGACTGCTGAACCGGTCTTTTCAAACTATACCATTGGAATGGATATCTATGATTGGGGAAATGTTAATGCATATCTGTTAGGCGTTGAAACATTTGCACATCCGCTTTCAGATAAGATCTTAAATGTTTCCAAATACCAAGTGCTTTATGAAAGCTATCTGGCAGATTTGATTAATCCAGACAATGACTATTTTGATTATACTGAGTTTCTCATGATGTACAATACCCAAAGGGATTTATACGATTCTATGGTTAGCGATGCCATGATGAACTTAAGGTTTGATTTAAGAAATGTCGAGTGGTATATGGGATCCAAAGTTGCTGATATTCAAGCTCAACTCATCTTTTATGCCAATCATCCAACAGAAAGAGGTATAAACTAAAAAAGCTCGCTGAGCTTTTTTCTTATTCTTTACATTTCTCATATTGATATTTATCGATATGTATTGTATAATCATATTGAAGTTTATCGATATGAGGTAAAAATTATGGAAATAAAAAACTATTCTGAAATCTTCAAGGCACTTGCCGATGAAACAAGACTCAAGGTTGTGATGATCTTAACCAAAGAGAATAGATGTGCATGTCAAATCTTAGAAGAATTCCAGATTTCACAATCCACCATGTCACACCATATGAACTTACTGACCAAAAGTGGACTGGTCTTAGCAAAAAAGGAAGGCAAATGGGTACACTATCACTTGAATGAAGCACTGTTTACAGAAGTCCAGTCGTTTTTTAAGATTGATGAGATTAAAGATATCCCTTGTGTCTCATGTGGTGCCTAAATGGGAAATTTCATTCTAACACAGCTCTTGGGCATGGCTTGGCTCAATCAATTGGTCGGCGCATTGATCAAATGGCTTTTCGGACAAGCGTTTCTTGATAGTACACTTGGCAATGCACTTCAGTTTTTCATCTATGATTTTATCAAGATTGGGATTTTATTATGTTTCTTGATTTTCATCATTTCTTATATCCAAAGTTATTTTCCACCGGAAAGAACAAAGAAGATTTTATCAAAATATAGAGGGATTGGTGCGAATACGCTTGGTGCACTCATGGGAACAATTACCCCATTTTGTAGTTGTTCATCCATCCCTTTGTTCATCGGATTCACAAGAGCTGGATTAACATCAGGCGTAACGTTTTCTTTTTTAATCTCAAGTCCATTGGTTGATCTTGGCGCGTTTGTCCTTCTGACATCCATCTTTGGAGTCAAGATTGCGCTATCTTATGTTCTTGTTGGATTGGTTCTAGCTGTAATCGGTGGAACTATCATTGAAAAATCTAGATGGAAAGATGAGATTGAACCTTTTGTACTTCAAGGAGACAATGTCGATTTAGAGATGGTCAAGCTTACGACTAAAGAACGGCTTTGGTACGCTAAAGATCAAATGATTTTTACCTATAAGAAAGTTGTTCTCTACATTATGATCGGAGTTTTGATTGGGAGTATCATCCATAATGTGATCCCTCAAAGTTTCATTGAATCCTTATTGGGATCAGGCAATGTATTTTCCGTATTATTTGCAGTTATTGCCGGTGCACCGATGTATGCCGATATCTTTGGTGCCATTCCTGTTGCTGAAGCCTTATATCTCAAAGGTGCAGGTTTAGGAACGATCTTAGCTTTCATGATGTCAGTCACAACCTTATCAATCCCATCGATGATCATGCTGAGAAAGGTTGTCAAACCGAAATTACTTATTGCGTTTGCATCGATTGTCTTGATAGGAATCATCATCATTGGTTATGTCTTTAACATGATTGAATATCTATTCATATAAAGGAGAAGTAAAAATGGAAATCAAAGCATTAGGTGGGTGTTGTTCAAGATCAACACAGAATTTCTTAAATATTCAAGAAGCTGTGAAAAAACTGGATCTTGGTGTTGAAGTGGAACATGTCTCAGACACAGAAAAGATCATGTCTTATGGTGTGATGTCAACACCTGGGATGGTTATCAATGGCAAGGCTGTCGCATCAGGTAGATTATTATCTGTTGAAGATGCTGTGGCTTTGATTCAAAGGTATCAGACCAAATGAATATGAAGTATAAGATAGCTTATGTCTGCGTGCACAACAGTTGTCGCAGTCAAATCGCTGAAGCGATCACCAAGTTGGAATATGCTGATTTTTTTGATGCCTACAGCGGAGGTACTGAGACCAAACCACAAATCAATCAGGATGCTGTCAGAATGATTAAGGATATTTATGGTTATGATATGAATATTCATCAAAAATCAAAGCTGATTGATGATATACCTGAAGATCTTGATATCTTAGTGACAATGGGATGTCATGTGGAATGTCCTACTTTACCATGTCGCCATCGTGAAGATTGGGGTCTTGATGATCCAACTGGTCTAGGTGATGAAATGATGGCCCAAACGATTCAATTGATTCAAGAAAAAATCATGGATATCAAGAAAAGAATCGAAAATCACGAACTTTTTAAATGAACCGTTTTCACTTAAAAATCATAAGTTATATGCTTGCGAATTCATCACGTAGTGTTATAATGAGATAGGTGATGAATATGTGGGTAGCCATAGGCGAATTTTTAACATCTGTTCCCTTGTGGGAACTTGCTTTGATCTTTTTTGCAAAGATCATTGAAGTTTCAATCGGAACGATGCGTATCATTTTAATCAGTAAAGGATTCAGAAAGCCTGGAAGTATTCTTGGGTTTTTTGAAGTGCTCTTATGGGTGTTTGTCGCATCAACTGTCATTACAGGTATGATGGAAGCACCACTGAAAGGGATCATTTATGCACTTGGTTTTGCTTTAGGTGTTTATATTGGTTCAGTCCTCGAAAATCGAGTAGGTGTTGGTAAAGTATTGATTCATGTCATTGCCGGAAATGAAGATGCAAAACAAGTCCTTAAGGTATTAAGAGATGAGGGGCATGGTGTAACAAGTTTGGATGCACATGGTAAAGATAGTGAACGCACAGTTCTGATGATTTTTGCCAACAGAAAGAATAAAGATGTCATCATGAGTCTGATTGAAAAAACCAATAATAAAGCACTGATTGTTGCTAATGAAGTTTCTATATTACAAGGTGGTTATGTTTCACCTTTTAGAAGAATCGCAAAGTAAATAAAGTCGTTGATTTAATTTGAAAAATGTGTATAATTAAAAGTGGTCGGAGTTATAGCTCAGCGGGAGAGCACTTGCTTGACGTGCAAGGGGTCCTGGGTTCAATCCCCAGTAACTCCACCATTAACAAAAACTATGTGTATTAACAACTATTTAGTGAATAAAAAGAGCGATATTTCAACATATCGCTAATTTTTTTTTTGAAAGTCAATATACATTTTCGTATATTTAGTTATTATAATTCCAATTACTATAATGATTATATTGGTCGAGAGCTTTGTTTTCTTTATATTGAACATAAAGCATAGTAGTTGACACTCTACTGTGTCCGAATAGACTTTGTAATGTCTCTATAG
>QKIB01000078.1 GCA_003249785.1 Acholeplasmatales bacterium | reverse complement strand
TCATCACCTTCAGCCTTGAGCATTTCAATATAGCCGGTCTTACTCATGAGATAAGGCGTGATTTGTTCTAAATCAACCATATCGTCAAATCCGGTTTCCATATCGGTAATGAGTGCTTTAAACTCCTGCATCGCTTTTTTAGCAGCTGGTGTGACATCCACGTAATCAATGGCTTCAAACATAGAAACACCAAGTTCTTTCGCTCTAGTTTCCAGTTTCTGTAAACTCACCAATCCAATGGCGCGTCTAGGAACATTGATGATCCGTTTCAAATAGAAATCTTGGGTTGGATCTAAGATCACTCTAATATATGCCAAAGCATCTTTGATTTCCCTACGTTCATAAAAGGAGATGCCACCATAGATGATATAAGGAATCCCAGCTTTGATCATCGCATCTTCAAAAAGACGCGATAAAGCATTGTTTCGGTATAAGACGGCCATCTCATCAAAAGGAATGCCCATTTGATTGAGTCTTTGAATTTCATTAACAACAAAGAAGGTTTCTCTGTAATCGTTTTGAGCATGATGAATGATCGGTGCTTCACCTAATCCTAAATCACTTTCAAGATTCTTTGCAGCTGGTCTATCGAAATTGTATTGAATGAGTTGATTTGCTGCTTGTAAAATCTTGTTTGTGGAACGATAGTTTTGTTCTAGAACAACCGTTTCCATACCAAAGTCTGTTTGAAAGTGTCTTGCGTTTTCATAATTGGCACCTCTGAAGGTGTAAATACTTTGATCAGGGTCACCAACGACAAAGACATTCTTATGGACCTTGCCTAGAATGTGAAGGACTTTATATTGAATCTGATCGGTATCCTGGAATTCATCAACCAAGACGTGTTCAAAATACGTTTGATATCGTTCTCTGATGATTGGATAGTTTTCCAAGAGTTCCAAAGTATAAAGCATCAAGTCATCAAAATCAACCAATTGGTTTTCCTTGAGATAGTTCTGATATCCCTGATAAATCTTTTCTTCATCAGTTCTTTCAAATCCGTCCATTCTTCTACTCTTATATAAAGAAATCAGGTTCTTGAGTCCTTTGATGGAATACTTCTTGACATCGAGTCCCAAGGCTTTGATTTGTTCTTGGACAATCTTCTTACCATCATCTTCATCAATCACGACAAAATTAGGACGATATCCATAGGGCAGTTCTGCAATGTGTCTTCTTAGGATCTGAAGACCAAAAGCATGGAACGTATAGAGCCAAACGCTCATGGCGTGTGGTCCTGTCATTTCAACGACTCTAGATTTCATCTCTCTGGCTGCCTTATTAGTGAATGTGACAGCTAAAATATGTTTTGGATTGACTCCGTTCATGATCAGATACGCAATTCTTGAAGTGAGTGTTTTGGTCTTTCCTGTACCAGCGCCCGCAACAACAAAAAGCGGTCCACCAGGGTGGATAACCGCTTTTAACTGTGATTCATTTAAGGTTGCTAGCCAGTTCATGGCACACCAACTTTCTATTTGTAAGAACTCTTGAGTGGAACAATCTCATTAAAAATGAGATCACCTTTCTTGCTATCGGTATCGGTATTGAAATAACCGTTTCTCATGAATTGATATTTATCTTGTGGTTTTGTGTCTGCTAAAGAGGTTTCAACAACACCTTCTTTAACAGTCCATGAATCTTCATTGAATCTGTCCATAAGATCCATATCATCATCGCCTAGAATCATAGGTCCGAAGAAATTGAGTTTTGCTTTTATGCCTGTGGTTGCTTCCACATAGTGGATCGTACCGTTAGGCTTTCTTTCATCAAATCCTGTACCACTCTTAGTTGCTGGATCATAGGTTGCAAGTACTTCAATGATGTTGCCATCGTTGTCATAAACGACTTCGTTCGCTTTAATGAAGTAAGCATGGAATAATCTGACTTCAATCCCTAAAGCAAGTCTCTTATATTTCTTGTTTGGTTTTTCTAATACAAAGTCATCTTGTTCGATATAGAGATGCTTGGAGAAAGGAATCTTTCTTTCACCTAATGCTTCATTATCTTGGTTGTAAGGGACATCAAAGTATTCGACTTGACCTTCTGGATAGTTAGTAATGGTCACTTTTAAAGGATTAATGACTGCCATGACGCGTTTTGCACGGATTGAAAGATCATCACGCAGTGATGCTTCAAGCATATCGGTACCAACAGTTGAATTGACTTTGGATAAGCCTGTGGATAGAACGAAATGACGAATCGATTCTGCTGTATAGCCACGTCTTCTTAAACCCTGTAAGGTTGGCATTCTTGGATCGTCCCATCCAATGACTTTATGTTCTTCAACAAGTTGTCTCAAAAAGCGTTTGCTCATGACTGTGTTTTCAATGCTTAAACGACCAAATTCGATCTGTCTGGGTACTTTGGGCATTTCTGTTTCTCTCACGACCCAGTCATAAAGAGGACGATGATCTTCAAATTCTAAGCTGCATAAAGAATGTGTAATCCCTTCAATGGCATCTTCAAGAGGGTGAGCATAATCATACATTGGATAGATGCACCATTTTTTCCCTGTGTTGTGATGTTCAGCAAATGATATTCGATATAAAGCTGGATCTCTCATATTCATGTTAGGTGATGACATGTCGATCTTCGCTCTTAAAACGCATTCGCCTTCTTTGAACTTGCCCTCTTTCATTTCTTCAAAGAGTTTCAAGTTTTCTTCGACACTTCTATCTCTATAAATTGATGGTGTTCCTGGTGTGTTGATGTTTCCACGATCTTTTGCCATTTGTTCTGGAGAAGAATGATCAACATACGCGAGTCCTTTTTTGATTAACAGAACTGCACGTTCATACATTTCTTCAAAATAATCCGATGCGAAAAAAATGTTCTTTGGTTCATAGCCTAACCATTTGATATCATCAAGGATGGCTTTGACATAAACATCGTCTTCCTTACTGGGATTGGTATCATCATATCTTAAGTTCGTGTACCCACCATAGGCAAGTGCACTTTCAAAATCCGTGATGATGGCTCTGGCATGGCCAATATGCAAAAATCCATTGGGTTCAGGTGGAAAACGGGTCACAATTTCCTTGTGTTTTCCGGTCTCCAAATCGGATTCAATAATTGTTTTAATAAAGTTGGAATGATTTTCCATAAGTTTCACCTCATTGTCTCATTTATTATATAATGATTTGCTATAAACTACAAGTTTATAAAAAAAATCGGTTGATGTTTTCAACCGATTTTCATAAGTTCTACATTTTAAGGTACAAGACCTGTAATTTGATCGTAAGTTAAACCCGTTCCGGCAAACGCATCAACAAGATCCTGATAGAAGGTTTGTTGTTCGGTATCAGATAATGTGTCGACAACACCTAATAGGTCATCAAGTGCTGTTTGTGCATCCGCTGGATTATCGAGATTACTAATGACATCGTTTAACGCAGTGTTCAATTCTGGTGGATATGCTGGGTTGTCAACAACTGCATCCAAGACGTCAGTTACAGCATTTTGAATGTCAGTTAATGGAATGCTTGTGTTGAGTTCAACATACATTCTGAGCTTGTCACCAACAACTTCAGTGCTTTGCAGACTCAAGCCTGCTTGATCCATCTGGGATGCAAAGTCAGAAATGACGAATGCACCATCAACGAGTAAGTCACTGCTGCCCAACAACGATAAGATATTGGTGATATGTTCTTGTGTTAGTGTGACTTCACCAGCGGTGAGTTCATTTAGAACAATCTTGAGATCTGAACCGTCAATTTGAGGAGTTGCTGTAATCTTGATAATGGTTGGGAAATATTTGAGTGGGTCATTTAAATCTTCAATGCGCATTGGAATATTGACAACGAGATTGTCATCCATCGTGAAGTATGGAACATATGCGGTCATTCTATAATGTTCAATATCAACTTGATGAATGATGCCATCTCCTGCGAGTGATGGACGCATGAAGTATTCAAACATACGATTAAGTGTTAATGCTTGGAATTCAATGTAGGGGTAATCGGTTGTAGTTAAGGTTGATAAAATTAAGGAACTTGCCTTCGATTCAAGAATCGCTTGCAGTTCTAAGTCACTTTGAATCTTTTGTGCTTCTGTAAGCATGAATGGTGTCGAATCATCTCTCATCTTGCCTAATGCAAGTGCTGCGGAAAACTCACCATCAGTAAATCCGACATTCAGTAGATCATTGGATGAAATGAATGCCATGAGTGAATTCACCAGTGCTGCACTTTGAGGATCCGTAATTTGGCTTTGTACCAGTTCTTGAACATCAAATGTAATGGATCGTTGTTCTGGATCAAAAGTTGCTGCTCCGCCTAATGCATCATCAATGATGGATTGCACGCTGTTACCTGTGATTTGAGTGACAGCCCAATCAGCAACGCCAAACGTCCATGCCAATGGTAAACTACCAATATTCAGTTTATCCAACTGTAAAACGACTTGATCCGTATTCGCTTGCAACTTAAATGAAATGATGACTGCAGTCTTATAAGTGAACCCTTGAACGAATGCATGAACACCAGAAGTGATGGTAACTGTATCTTCAGAGAAAGTAACCCAAGAGCCTTGATAACCATACATAGGTTCCTTCATGACATAGTTTTGTTCGTCAGCAGGTGCACTTGTATTCAAATAGTTAGGGTTCATGTTTAAAAAGCTGGATAACAATAACCCATCTGCTTGTTCTTGAGTAAAACCTAAACTGAGTGTTGCTGTTGAATCTGTTGAAGATAGGAATGTATCCATAGATTCAGTAATCATATCCGTCATGGAAATTGCACCGACAGACGTAAAATCATCAACAGGAATTTGAACATCCTTATACGTTAAAGCAAGTAAGATTGCGGGTATTGCAATGATTGACAAGATTGGTATAACAATGACTTTAAACAAAAACTTCATAGAAATCACTTCCCTCTTTATTATTATCTTATTCTAATCTCTTAAAAAACACAATATTAATGCAAATTATTGGTGAAGTACAAAAAAAGACAAGAATTTAAATTCTTATCTTTACTCTTCAAAATTAAGGGTTGAATATCCGCCCAAAAGATAATTATGAAGTGCCCCTTCTTTTTGGTACTGATAATACGCTGCAGCAGCAATCATCGCTGCATTATCTGTACAGTATTTCATCGAAGGAATGACAATTTCAATATTGGGAATTTCATTGAAGATGCGTTTTCTTAAACCTCTATTTGCTGCAACGCCACCAGCAACAATAATTTGTTTGACTTGATACTTTTCTGCAGCAAGTTTCGTCTTTTCGATTAAGACATCTAAAACACTTGCCTGAAAGGATGCGCACATGTTATTGATATTAACCTCTTCACCTTTTTGTTCTGCGT
The DNA here is from genome assembly GCA_003249785.1 of Acholeplasmatales bacterium. Lineage (GTDB taxonomy): Bacteria > Bacillota_I > Bacilli_A > Acholeplasmatales > Acholeplasmataceae > Peloplasma. The sequence goes on along the minus strand of QKIB01000078.1, from coordinate 9,347 downwards.
TGTGAACGAGATTAATCACAGCACTCTTAAGCCCTGAGAAACTAAAATTGAAAGCGTCACGATCCAAAAATGAACGAGGTAGATGATAGGTATCTTCACCTAATGCTGCAAGCTTATCAACAATGGGTCCACCTGGATAGGAGAGTCCTAAGGTTCTTGCGACTTTATCATAGGCTTCACCTACCGCATCATCCTGAGTCGTCCCTAAAAGTTCAAACTCCATATGATCTTTCATATAGATGAGTTCTGTGTGTCCACCACTCACTAAAAGTGCTAAAGCAGGAAACTTAAGGTCATGCTCAATGTTCGCTGCATAGATATGCCCAATCAAATGATTCGTGCCAATCAAGGGAATGCTATTGGCAAATGCAAATGCGGTTGCTGCATTGATTCCTACAAGAAGAGAACCAATCAATCCTGGCCCTTTAGTGACTGCAACCAAATCAATATCATCAACATCGATATTTGCTTCACGAAGCGCTTGTTCAAAGACTCTGGTCATGTGAACCACATGATTTCTAGATGCGATTTCTGGGACAACACCACCATAGATGGCGTGAATGTCCATTTGTGATAAAACGATATGTGATAAAACTTTTTTGCCATCTTCTAAGATCGCAACACTCGTTTCATCACAGCTTGATTCAACTGCTAAAATGCGCATGCTCACACCTCCTTGATGTAGACCCATGCATCTTCTGTTCCGTAATACTGTTTTCTGACATAAGATTTCTGGAATCCCAATTTTTCATAAACGGCTTGTGCCTGCTTATTACTTTTTCTGACTTCTAGCAAGATCTGTTTGACACCTAAGCCTTGTAGAAATTCAATGGAATGATTGAGGAGTTCAGTGCCAAAGCCTTGGCCCTGATACTCAGGATCAAAACAGAAATTCATCATTTCTGCATTTTCATCAATTGCCCGATATCCGATATACCCGACAACTTCTTTATTCACTTCATAAACAAAATAATGAGCGAAAGGATTTAAGAGGAGTTCATCGTACAAAAAGGATTCACCTAAAGACTGGGTGAAGACTTGTTTTTCGATTCTCACCAAATAAATCACATCATCAAGTGTTGCTTTTCTGATCATGTTTGTTTTCCGCTTCTGTCTTTCTTAAATAATTGGGAACGAGATCATGCACTTCATTAACAAGAACTGCTTGTGCTCTAATCCGTTTGATATTGACTTCATAATTTCTTTCATCGATGAAAATGGTTTGTGCTTTCTGATACATTGGATTTTGAGAAAGTTCATTGAACAATCGATATCCGTCTTCAAGGATGATTTCACCATTTTCATAGATGGCACTAAAGACGTATCCACGTCTAGCATCCATTAAGGCAGCCACTTTACCTTCATAACCGCTTGTCATGAAAAAGAGACTGCTGACTGTCTTTAAGGGGATGTGCTTCGTGAAGGCAAGCATTTTACCAACCATCACAGCGATTCTTAACCCAGTATAAGATCCCGGACCACTTCCGATAATGATTTCATCGATATCGGTTAACTTGATCTTATTACGTTTTAGAAGTTGATCAATCCGATCAACTAAATATTTCGCATGGTCTCTTGCAGCGATGCGAATAGAAAAATCGACCAAGATGTCGTCTTTTGCATATCCGATATACATGACAGGTGATGAGACATCAAAAAATAAAGTCTTCATATCAATTCCACCGCTCTTTTACATGGATACCCGTGGCATTCCATTGTAAATTCTCTTTCTGTATCGCCCAACTTCTTGATTTTGACAAGCAAATAATCGGTTGGCAAGAAATCTTCGACCTGATAAGGCCATTCAATCACGATCATACCCTGACCATCAATATACTCTTCCAAATCAAAATCAGTGCCTTCACCTTCTAAACGGTAAAGATCCAAATGATAAAGTGTTCTGAAGTAATCACTGGTCTTGTATTTCTTCATAATGGTAAAGGTTGGGCTATTGACAACTGCTGTCACGCCCAATCCTCTGGCAAGTCCCTTGGTAAATGTGGTTTTACCCGCACCAAGCTCACCGTCTAATAAAATGACAATCCTTGGTTCATCTTTGAGGAGTAACCCAAGTTCAAAACCAATGGTTTCTGTTTCTATTTCTGAATAAGACTTTCTAACCTTCATGTGATTCCCTACTTCAAAATATTTTCGTATCCTTTTTTGCCTAAAAGTGCAAACATGTTCTTCTTATAAGCTTCAACACCTGGTTGATTGAATGGATTAACATCAATCAAGTAAGCTGACATCGCACATGCTTTTTCGAAGAAATAAACCAAATAGCCAAAGGTATAAGCATCCATCTTAGGAATGGTGATGAGCATATTGGGGACTTCCCCATCTTTATGTGCCATCATGGTACCCTTGAGGGCTTGACTATTGACATAAGACAACGTCTTACCTTCTAGGTAATTGAGTTCATCTAAGTCTTTAGCTTCATGAGGGATGGTGACATCCGATTCAGTTTCAGCAACTTTAATGACGGTTTCAAACAAATGGCGTTCGCCATCTTGAATGTATTGTCCTAAAGAATGGAGATCGGTTGAGAAACCAGCGCTTGCAACAAAGAGACCTTTGTGATCCTTGCCTTCGGATTCTCCGTAGAGTTGTTTCCACCATTCATTGATATAAAGTAAATTGGGTTCATAGCCAACAAGCATTTCAATCTTCTTGCCTGAAGTGTAAAGCAGATATCTTGTTACTGCATACAAATATGCTTCGTTATTGAGTAAATTAGGTTTAGAGAAACGCTTGAATGCATCGTTGGCACCCTTAAGCATTTGTCTGGTCTTAAGACCTGCAGCTTCAAGTGGTAACAACCCAACAGGTGTTAAGACTGAAAAACGTCCACCAACATCATCGGGGATGACAAACATTTCATAACCATTTTCTTTAGCAACTGTATATAACGCGCCACGTTTTTTGTCTGTGGTTGCATAAATACGTTCTTTCGCACCTGCTTTGCCGTACTTCGCTTCAAGTGCTTCTTTTAATATTCTGAATGCAATTGCAGGTTCAGTGGTTGTTCCTGATTTAGAAATCACATTGATTGAAAAACTCTTGTTCTTTAGATAGTCCAAAAGTCTTTCTAAGTATTGACCAGACATCTGATGTCCGGCAAACACGACTTCAAGTCTTTCCTTCTTGAAAGGTACCTTCAAAAACTCAAGACCTGCTTTCGCACCAAGATAAGATCCACCAATACCAATCACGACTAATACTTTACTTTGTTTTCTGATTTTCTTTGCAGCAAGAAGGATTCTTGCATATTCTTCTTTATCATAGGATTTAGGTAAATCCAACCATCCGAGATAGTCATTACCTTGTCCTGTCTTTTCATGAATGACTTTATGCAGTGCATTCACTTTCTTTTGTAGTGATTCGGGTTGTTCAGTTAGAAATGGACGCGCATCGTCCAGATTTAGTTCAATATATGCCATGTTTTTATTCCTCTTTTTTCTTAGTTTTGTCAATCCAGAAAGGTAATGCTTTGGATAAGCTATGGAATCCAATCTTGATTTTAACTTGCCTTGCAATCTTGGGATGAATTGGATTGGCTTGTTTATACGATAACTTCAGCCTTTTTTGTTCCTCATCAATTTCCAGCACGACCGCTTCAATGGTATCACCCAAGCATAAAATATCTTCAATGGAAGGAATATACTGATCTGAGACCTCAGAAATGTGAATCAGACCACTATAATCTTCATAGGAGACAAAGACGCCATACGATTGAATACCGGTAACGGTACATGTGATTGTATCATTTATTTTCATATCAAAAACCTCGACAGTATTATATCATATTTTCAATATGTTATAAGAAAAAAACGCGTTGTCCGCGTTTATTCGTTTGCTAAATAGACACCAAGTCCGCCAAGTCCAATATGCGCAGAAACGACGGGACTGATGACCCCTGTGATCTTGACACTGATCTGTTCACCAAGTTGTGCAATCTCGTGCTCAAGAAGCTTTGCTTCTGTGGATCTGTCAACATAAGCGATTCTCACAATCACCTTACCGACTTCGAGAAGTTTCTTGGCTTCGTTTACGATATAGATAAAGACATTTCCCATACTTCTAACCTTATGCTCTAAGTCTAAAACACCTTGTTTAAATCTTAAGAGTGGTTTGATCTTTAGAATGTTACCAATAAAGGCTTGGATATGACCAAGTCTTCCACCTTTGACCAGTGTGTTCAAGTCATTGACGGTGAAGAGGATGGATCCTTTCAACAAAAGCTCATCTAAATATCCCAAGCCTTCTTCAATCGAATGACCTTCATTGAAATACTCAATCATTTTCTCAGCGATATAGCCGCTTCCACTAATGGTTGATCCTGTATCCACAACAAAAGTATGCTCACTATCAACAAGCGTCTTTCCTAAATTCGCACTGTTGATGGTGCCTGATAATGTCTTGGATAATGTGAGACATAAAACATCTTTAAAATCTTTTAACTGTTCCTGAAAGGCTTGCATGAACAGTTCTGGTGATGGCTGACTGGTCTTGATTTCCTTGTGGTCGTGCATCGCCTGCACCACAATTTCAGGATCAATATGTCCATCAACATACTCTATGCCATCAATGATGACTTTCAGAGGTACAACGGTAATCTTGTTTTCTTTTACATACTCTTCGGTTAATCCGAAGGTTGAATCAATAATTAATCCAACTTTTCTTTCCATATGAACACCTCATTTTCGATTCTATACGTAAAAAAGACACGCACAAGGCGGTCTTTTAATTAGTCAACAGTTACAACAGCAATGACACCTGGCACATTTTCCAAGAGCAGTGTTTCAATACCTTGTTTGAGTGTGACATCCAGTGCCATACATCCATCACATGCACCGAGCATCTTAACATAGACAATGCCATCTTCGACATTGATTACTTCGATATCGCCACCATCTCTGACGAGATAGGGTCTCACTTTTTCGATTAAGGTTAGTACTTGTTGTTTGGTCTCATCCATAAAAAATCACCTTTCTTTGACGCCTTAAGTATATACCAGAGAGCCTTAGATATCAATCAAAGTGTCTTTTGCTGGCTTTAGGCGCTTTAAAACAAAATGGGCACAATTCACTTGACATGATTCATTGAGATAATCAGGGATCCTTTTAAATCCGTTTGGACTCTTTGGATCGGAGTTGAATCCTTTGATACGAAGGATGCTTGATGACATATCACCTACCAAGTAGGTGTATCTGTCAAAAGCAACATCGACATAACGTTCTTGAAACTTCTGAAGATCAAAAGCTTCTCGATAGTTCTTGATGAGTTCAAATTGTCCAAATTCGGTATCAATAATCATGCTTGCACCTTCTTGAGTAATACAATGGCTTCAGCAGCCATCGCTTTTTGTTCTCCAATCGCATCCAGTTTTTCATAAGTGGTTGCTTTCACGCTGACTAAGTCTTCATTAATGCTTAGTAAACCAGCGATATTTTGTCTAATGGATGAGATATGAGGGTTCAGTTTAGGCAGCTCTGCATAAACTGTCGTATCTATATTACCAATTTCATATCCCTTTTGTCTAATTAAATCATAAACAGTTTTTAAAATCTTATCTGAATGGATGTCTTTGTACTGTGGATCCGTATCTGGAAAGTAAGTTCCTAAGTCTCCTAATGCAAGTGCACCAAGCATCGCTTCAGCGATTGCGTGAAGTAAAACATCAGCATCACTGTGTCCGAGTAACCCTTTATCATGAGGGATTTCCAAACCACCTAAAATGAGCGGTCTGTTTTCAACAAGCTGATGGATATCAAAGCTGTGTCCGATACGCATAGGATCCTCCTTTTCCAAATGACTTTTCACATATAAGAAATCCTGGGGATAGGTAACTTTAAGATTAGGCTCAAGGTTATAGATCACCCGGATTTTATCTTCTGGGTAAAATGATTGATAAAGCGAGATGTCATCATCAAATTGACCTGGACTTCTAGTATAGGCATATCTGATCTTTTCAGTCAAAAAGGCTTGTGGCGTTTGAGCTAAGATGTAGTCATCTCTATTCAAACTTTTCAGTTCACTATTACTTGTATATTTGATGGCATTGGTGACATGCTCTGCCAAGAGCACAGCATCATGATATTGAAGCACATTATCAATTTCCATAATGGCTTTTTTAGTAATCAGTGGTCTAGCTGCATCGTGGATATAAACATAAGGTGTTTCCACTTCTTTTAATCCATTTAAAACACTTTCTCCGCGTGTCTTCCCACCAATAACTAATTTAATATCTTCATTCTGGTATTTCTGCACTTCAGCAAAATCATTTTTAGAGACCACCAAGACAATCTTGAATCCTAAGGATAAAAAAGTCTCTACGCTGTATAGGAAAAGAGGCTTTTCTTTAATCTGAAATAGGACTTTGGACTGATTCAGTTTTGCTCTTTCGCCGCTGCCTGCAGCGACAATGAGTGCAGTGTTCATAGTGTTCCCTTAAAATAACCGTCTAGTCTGACGTCATGTTCGTCATATCCGAAATCACTGATTTCTTGGAAATCATAGATGACGCCATATACATGCTCAGGTCTGTCAAATGTCAAATAATGATCATAATAGGCTTTGCCGTATCCGATGCGATGTCCCAAAGTAGAGATTGCAAGTGCGGGGACAAGCATGTACTCAATTTTTTTATCGCATCTGAGTCCTAAATGAGGCTCTGGAACGCCTAACTTGCTTTTGGTAAAACTTGTGGTTTCTCCATACTCATAAAAATGAATGCCATCTGGATCTACTCTTGGAAATGCAAATTTTTTAGGTTCCTTGAGTAGGGGTAGTAAATTCACTTCATCTTTGATGGGATAATAAATTCCGACATAGTGTGCCTTTTGATAATTTGGATCTTCTTTAATCTGTTTGATGATTGATTCGCTTTGTGCTTTTAAAATGCTTTTATCTGTTTGATTGCGTTTCACCAACATATGAAATCTCATCGTGCTTTTGAATCTATTAAGATCTTCTTTCATGAAATAATGTCCTTGTAGTAACAGCTATGTGAAGTAAACTGTGGATTTTCTGCAATTTTAAGTGCTTGCGTTGCACATGTATAAAGCTTGTGTTCATCTGATGCATCCGATCCACCGATCGCGATGCCGGAGAACACTTCGAGTTCAACACTGATCGATCCGTATTGCATCGTTAAGTTTAGGAAAGTTGGATTGGATTTGATGCCGTTAGATAATATATCCATCTTTCTGGGGTCTGTAATGGTTACTGCAAACTCAATACCAGAAACACGATAGATGTCTCCGCTTTCGGTTACGAATGTGTTTCTCAGTTTCTTGATGTATTCGGCCATTAACATGTTACCGACTTCTCTACCATGCGTCTCATTGATCTTGGGCATGTTCTTTAATCTTAGGACAACCAGTTGATAATATCTGTTGTCATTAAAGAGTTTATGCATGGAGACCATCAGTTCATTATGATCCTTGAGTTTATCAAGTTCATCAATGTTACTTGCAAGATAATGCTTGGTTTTCATGGGGTTTAGTGTCCCCATGATGGTTGCACTGTTTTGGTCTTCAAAGAGGCGCTTGCCTTTTTCTCTGAACCAAACATAACGACCATTGATAAGAACACGATAAGAAGTTTGATAGCTTGTCTTATTAATCGTTAAATCGCCTAACATGGCTAAATACTTCTTTAAATCTTCTGCTTCAATTAAACGTCTGAAATCTGTTAAGTCCATCGTATTTGATGGAAGTTTCATCATATCAACCAGTTGATCGGATGCCCAGATGGTTCGTTCATCTAGGTCAATATAGAATAAACCTTCTTCACTGATTTCTAGAGTCGCAATAAACTTATGTCTGATGCTTTCAAGCTCACCACTCTTGGAATTAAGTTCCTTTTCAACAGCGAGTAAATCAAAGTCTGTTTTCTTTTCACCAACACAGATTCTGCCTTTGTATCGTCCCAAAGCAAACACGGGCTGCATCACCATATGTAAGATCACAGGGTTCCCATCGACATTCATGAATGAGATTTCTTGGACTTCATTGTCACCGGCTTTTGCACGTTCCTTATAGCCGACATAATAACTTTCTAATGATCTGTTATTGACATCTTGACCATTGAACTTGGTAAAGCGTATGGACTTATTGAAGATATTGAATAACTTCTTACCTATGATTTCATCTTTCTCCATATTGAGTTCAGATAATAAAGAAGATGACATATCCTTGATGCGTTCCTTCGCATCAACGACATAATATGCATTCCATCTGGAATTCTTAATCGACTTAACAAAAAGTTGATAGTGATTGGCTTTAAGAATTGCTGTTTTGAAGGTTGAATACAAGATTAGGATAAAGACCAGATAAACAAAGAAATTAAAGCCAATATAGATATTTTCATAAAGCGCATTGCCTACAATCATCGATTCATAAATCACAAAAACCATCACCGTGACGGTGATGTTGAAGAAAGCAATGATGAGTCGATATCTTAAGACTTTTTCACTTTGAATGCTCTGGATGATCACCATAAATAAGGTGAATAATGTAATGATTAACGGGTAGATCGGATGTTGCAGCAAATTCATATCATCACCACTTTATAGATTTGGAAACACATAGGTAAAGAAGACGATAACGAGGGTTATCAATAAAGCTAAAAATACGGAAATCCATTTATTCTTCTGATAAAACAATGAAAGCTTTTCAGCAAAGTTACGGTTGGAAAACGCACGAAGTGGTTCGAAAATGAAGGTTAACAGTTTCTTGATCATATCTTCCACCTCACTTCATGAACATGTTGATGTATTCCATCAACTTGTCACGATCATTAATCTTTAACATAATGCCTTCAATGGCAATTGAAATATGACCGGTTTCTTCAGAAACGATGATGGTCATGCTATCAGTGATTTCACTGATGCCTAAACCAGCACGGTGTCTAGATCCCATAGTCTTATCAAAATTTTGGTTATCAGATAAGACGAAGTATGCACCAGCACACAAAATGCTGTCACCGCGAATGATGACTGCGCCATCATGAAGTGGTGTATTTGGTGTGAAGATATTAATGAGTACTTCTTTAGAAACTTCACTATGCATCATGATTGCTCTTTCGGCGTATTGATCTAATGTATTATGCTTTTCAATGGTGATGAGTGCACCAATCTGTTGACTTGCAAGATAGATTGCAGCATCAACAATTGATTGTTTGGTCTTTTCACTCCCCATCACGAGAATATCATTTCTCTGGTCAGCTTTCCAAACAATCTCCATGGATCTTCTGATATCTGGTGCCATGATGATAATCATCATCACAGGTAACCATTGTGCGAGATAATTTAATATTTGCTTACTAATTAAAAAATCAAAGTA
>QKIB01000025.1 GCA_003249785.1 Acholeplasmatales bacterium | reverse complement strand
TCTCCATAAAGTGTTTGATATTGGAGATTAAATGCATAAATCACTTCAATCAAATCGAGTAATTCTTGATATTCGATGTCCTCAAATTGAATCTTAATGAGTTCATTAAAGCGCAATAAATAGGGGGAAGTGTAGGTACCTACTTGATACCCTGCTTCGATCAAGATATAGGAAAGATACGCACAAACAGATCCCTTGCCGTTGGTTCCAGCAACATGAATCTTCTTAACTTTGGATAAATCCAAATTCAGTAGATCATAAGCTTGTTTCAGCCGCAAAAGATCAGTTTTAGGTTTAAATTTGATTTGTGATTCAATCCACTGGATTGCTTCATGCAGTTGATTAAACATAAGATTTGAGTTTTTCGATGATGATTTCGTACTGCTTTTGATAAGAAGCATACTTTTCTTTTTCTACAGCAATTTTCGCTTCAGGCGCTTTTGCCACAAACGATGCATTGTTTAGAAGCGATTCACTGCGTTTGATTTCAGCTTCAAGACTTATCTTTTGTTTAAGCAGGGCATCTTTTTCTTTCTCTGGATCAATGATGCCTGATTTTACAACATATGTCAATACTTTATATCCAACCAAAAGAATGGTTTCCTGATCTGTAGAAAGTGATGATTCAATCACGAGATCCTTAGCATTCAAGAATTTTTCAAAGTAAGGTTCTTGATTTTTAAGGGTTTCATACCAAGTGGCATCTTCAATGACCAGATGGAAAGATAAAGGTTTAGAAGGTGCGACATTGTTTTCACTTCTTAAATTACGAACTTTGGTAATAACGTCCATGATTTCTTTGAAATAATCAATCGCTTCAGAGTCTACATTCCCAGATTTTGGCCAATCACTGATCATAATTGAAGGTTCATGACTGATTTCCAAAAAAAGTTTTTCGGTTACGAAAGGAATAAACGGATGCATCATTTTCAGTACTGCACGTAAGACATAAAGTAAAACAGCCTGTGTATTCTTCTTTGTTGATTGATTCTGTAAGCTCAGTTTTGCAAATTCGACATACCAACTTGCAAATTCATCCCAAATGAAGTTGTATAATGCTCTAGATGCTTCTCCAAATTCATACTTATCATAATACATATTTGCTTCATCAATGACTTGATGAAGTCGTGAAATAATCCACTGATCTGTCAAAGACAGATGATCATCCATTTGGATACCTAAATCCTCAATGTTCATCGTGATGAATCTGGTGATATTCCACAGTTTGTTGATGAAATTCCAACTGGATTCTACTTTTTCTTCTTCATATCTGAGATCTGCACCAGGTGCTGAATTGGTTGTCAAAAAGTAGCGAAGTGCATCAACACCAAATTTATGAATCACATCCATAGGATCTACACCGTTTCCTAATGATTTGCTCATCTTTCTGCCTTCAGAGTCACGGATCAAACCATGAATCAAGACAGTATCAAATGGGTCTTTCCCAGTGAATTCCAAACCTTGGAAGATCATGCGAGCTACCCAGAAGAAAATGATGTCATAGCCTGTAACTAAGACACTGGTTGGATAGTAGCGTTTAAAATCATCGGTGATTTCTGGCCATCCCAACGTAGAAAATGGCCACAAAGCTGATGAAAACCACGTATCTAGGACATCTTCATCCTGAACCCATCCTTCCCCTGGAGATTCTACTTGAACCTTTATTTCATCTGCCTTGTACCAAGCAGGGATACGATGGCCCCACCAAAGCTGGCGACTGATACACCAATCTTGGATATCTGTCATCCAGTTAGTGAATATCTTTTTGAATCTAGCTGGTACAAACTCTGTTTGTGTTTTTAATGCTTCTTTAGCAAGTTCATCCATTTGAACGAACCATTGTAAGGATAGTCTGGGTTCAACAACAACACCAGTACGTTCTGAAAAACCGAGATTATTCGTATAATCTTCAATCTTTTCAACAAGTCCCAAGCGATCAAGATCTTTTACCAAAGCATCACGACATGCAAATCTTTCCATTCCTGCATACTGAAACGCCATTTCATTCATCATACCATCTTCTGTCATGCATAATGGCATCTCTAAATGATGTCTTTTTCCAACTTCAAAGTCGTTGGCATCATGTGCAGGTGTGACTTTAACAACGCCAGTACCAAATGCCATATCAACATATTCGTCATGGATGACAGATAGTTCAACGGTTGTTCCTGGAATATATACTTTTTTGCCTAGGACATCTTGATAACGCTTATCTTTAGGATGCGTCATCAATGCCTGATCAGCAAACATGGTTTCTGGACGAGTGGTTGCTATGACGAGATGACCACTTCCATCAACAAAAGGATAACGGAAATAATAAAGTTTACCTTGTGTTTCAAAATGTTCGACTTCAATATTGGATAAAGCGGTCTTTGCTTCAACATCCCAGTTGATGATGCGATTGCCGCGATAGATATATCCCTTTTCATAGAGTGAGATAAATACCTTGTTAACCGCTTTGTTTAGCGCATCATCTAAGGTGAATCGTTCCTTTGAGTAATCCAAGGAGTTGCCTAATGCTGCCCATTGCTTTTTAATATGTGAAGCATATTCATCTTTCCATGCCCATGCTTGATCAAGAAATGCTTCTCTGCCAAGATCATATCTGGAAACGCCTTTAAACTTGAGTCTTTCATCAACTTTTGCTTGAGTAGCGATACCAGCATGGTCCATACCTGGTAAAAAGAGAGCATCATAACCTTGCATTCTTTTTCTTCTGATGATAATATCCTGGAGGGTATTATCCCATGCATGTCCAAGATGCAACTTTCCAGTGACATTGGGTGGTGGGATTACGATACAGAAAGGATCTTTATTTAGATTTCCTGATTTGAAATATCCTTTTTCCAACCAGGTTTGATACCGATTTTCTTCAACTGACTTGTAGTCATATTTAGGTTTTAGATTTGTCATGATATGCTCCTTTGATAAATTCTTCTCTTGTCATTTCATACATTTGAACATCAATCATGGTGTGATCAAAATGTTCTCTTTGTTCAATATGGGTTGGATGAAATCCTGTTTTTTCAATTACACGTTTGGATTGGGTATTGCCAGTATAATGACCACACAATACTTTTGAAAGTTCAAGTTCACCAAATGCATAGGATAAAACACATTCCACAGCTTCAGGCATCAGCCCCATTCCCCAATAGGTATCATCTAGGACATAGCCGATTTCTTTTTGGTTTGCCAGGGCATTTTCAAAGTTTCTGACATGTAATCCGATAGTTCCGATGATTTCATCTTTTTCTTTCAATGTGATCGCCCACACTTCCTCTTCATGAATGAGCATACGTAGTATTTTTGCTGTCTCTTCAATGGTTTCATGAGGTTTCCATCCGGCAGAGGGTCCAATGGTTGATTTTCTTGCATAAGTGAAAAGACCGACCAGATCGGAAAATTTGAGGTCTCTTAAAATTAAGCGTTTGGTCACCAAAGTTTTCATCCTATCACCTCACAAAAATAAAAGTCCTTAGAAAATCTAAGGACGAAAGTTCGCGGTACCACCTTAGTTCCAGGATAAATCCTGGCACTCATACTCCTTAACGCGGAAAGACGGAACAAACTACTTTTTTCATCTGTTCAGCTCCGAGGTGACGTTCATGTGTATTGATCAGATTTTTCACCAGCCAATCTGTCTCTATCATGCAACCACACATTACTCTTCCTCTTCTTTGCTTCTATCATTATATTAGCATACAGGATGCTTTTTGTAAAGGTATAGACCCTCTATTTGATGAGATAAGTCAACCCGATTGCACCTGCACCGCAATGTGTCGATATGACACAACCGGCTTTATTCTCTATGATTTCAAGATTTGGCATGCGTTTTTTGATTTGTGCAATCATATAGAGTGCTTGTCTGTTCGCTAAACTATGAGTGATCATCACTGTATTCATCCCTAACATATCTTCATGATCATATAAAGTGTTGAGCATAATTTTCATGGCAT
>QKIB01000044.1 GCA_003249785.1 Acholeplasmatales bacterium | reverse complement strand
ATATATTAACACCTTTACTGTGCGGTCGGTGGGTTTTATGTGGATATGTTGTTAATGTGGATTCTCTTAAACTTCGGCTTCTAGTCCGCTTATAACGTGTGAACTATCGAAAACCGACGAAACTTTATCTTGTATTTCTCATATCCTATAAAGTACGTAATATGATACAATATAATTGGTGATCATATGAAAAATAAGACTGTTTTAATCATATTTACAGGCGGTACTATATCCATGCAACGTCAGGATGCCACAAATAAAGCTGATATGACGGATAATCAATCTGAATTACTTAGTAGCCTAGCTACCCAGATTTCAGGGGTAAACCTTAGATCCTATCATTTTTCGCTCAAACCATCTCCATCAGTTACACCTCAAGACATGTTTGATTTGGCGAAAATCACGGATCAATACATCAGTAATTCAGAGATTGATGGGATAGTCATTACGCATGGAACCGACACACTTGAAGAATCTGCTTACTTCTTAGATCTATTTTTAGAAACAAAAAAACCAGTAGTTTTCACTGGTTCTATGCGCAGTTTTTCAGAGCTTGGGTATGATGGGTTAAGTAATTTAGTCTCCTCAATTCGTGTGGCTTTATCTGAAGATTCGATTGGAAAAGGTGTCTTAGTCGTTCTCAATGATGAAATTAATGCAGCCTCTGAAGTGACTAAAACTCACACGCTTGCACTAGATACTTTTAAGTCTATGGAGTTTGGACCACTCGGTATTGTTGATGAGGAGAATGTTTTGTACTACCATGATGCACATCATAAACAGATTTCAATTAAACCTAATTCATTTGATAAGTCTGTTGAAATCGTTAAAGCTTATTCTGGCTCAAGTTCACTTTTACTAAACTTACTAATTGATCATGGTGTCCAAGGAATTGTCATCGAAGCTCTTGGTCGAGGTAACGTTCCGCCTTCTATGACCGAGGGCATTGAACTTGCTATCTCGAAAAACATTCCTATTGTCTTGACGTCACGATGCCCAATGGGTAGAGTGCTTGATACTTATGGGTATGTTGGTGGTGGACATCATCTTCAGAACCTTGGTGTTATTTTTGCAGAAAACTTAAACAGTCAAAAAGCTCGAATCAAATTAATGTTTGCTTTAAACTCAAGTTCTGATCTTATAAACATTCGTTCATTTTTTTAAATAAGTTTTGGGGGTAAAAATGAAAACCATTACGGCCATGAGAAACAGTCGCTTGTTCATCTCTTCTTTTTCCATTATCGGATTTTCTTTATCACTTCTTGCTATGGCACTTTTACTTGGTCGTGTTTTTATCGATGTTCATCCATTGGATCGATTTCTTGTTACCATCTTTTATTTCACCACCCAAAGCAACATCATCATCTTTATTATCATGACTTCTTTCCTTATGAAAAAATCTGAGAAAAGATGGTTTGAAATTCTAGCATTTATTGGGCTATTGGATATCACAATCACTGGTTTATTCTTTCATCTTTTCTTAACACAGTATATGAATTCTCTTGGGTTTATTCAACAGTTATTGCACACGATTATACCCATTTATTATCTCCTGTTTTATTTCATTTTTATAGATGATTTATTTCATCTAATAGACATATGGATTTTGTTCATTCATCCCATTATTTATGTCGTTTCTGTCTATACCTGGATCCATCCTATTTTTGGACCAATGCTCGAAAGAGTGATGGTCGATCTTGAAGGTGCATCCTATGTCTATCCGTTTCTAGATCCTTCCATTTATAACCAGGATTCAACGCTATTTTTCTTCTTAAATCTTTTGTTACTAACACTTATTATCTGTGTAATTTCATTCATCTTGATACTTTTAAAATCACTATTAGAACGTCATATTAAACTCATCTAAAACACATTATTCAGTGGTTCTTACTCACGTTTTCATCTGTTATGTAAAAAATAAAACCATCCACTTTATGGATGGTTTTATTATGTTTTATTTATTCAAGATACTTCAAGAATGATGTTCCGAATTTAGGTTTAGCAGTCTTGAAGTTATCGTTGATGGTATAACCTAAATCAGAAAATGTCTTCATTAATGGCAGCTCTTTTCCTTCAATGAATCGCTTTGAATATACAAGTAGCGGAACGTATTCTCTGGTATGATCAGTGCCATGATGAATCGGATCATTTCCGTGATCAGCAGTTAATATCAACAGATCATCATCATTCAATTCTTTGAGTAGATCTGGCAATTGTCGATCAAAGGTCTCGATCGCTTGACCATATCCAATGGGATTTCTACGGTGTCCATAAAGTGCATCAAAATCTACGAGATTGAGAAAACACAAACCCTTAAAATTCTTTTTCGCTGTCTCTGTGATCTGTCTCATTCCATCATCATTCGACTTTGTTTTACTGAATTGATTGATACCATACCCATCAAAAATATCATTGATTTTACCTAATGCAATCACATCATAACCAGCATCACTTAGATAATTTAATGTTGTTTTACTTTCAGGTTTCAGTGCATAATCATGACGATTGGGTGTTCTTGAAAAGTCGTCTTTGTTTGCACCAATGAATGGTCTAGCGATGACACGTCCAACTTTCCATTCTGGTTTCATTGTGATGTCACGAGCGATTTCGCAAATTCTATATTGTTCTTCAATTGGTATAATGTCTTCATGCATTGCAATTTGGAGAACTGAATCTGCGGAAGTATAGACAATCAGATCTCCAGTTTTCATATGATGCTCTCCGAGATCCTTAATGATTTCAGTACCAGATGCCGAGATATTTCCAACGACTTTTCTACCGGTTTTTTTCTCTAATTCGTCAATGAGTTCTTTTGGAAAGCCAGTATCTGTAAATGTCTGAAATGGTTTCGTTATATAAAGCCCCATCATTTCCCAGTGTCCTGTCATTGTATCTTTTCCTAGTGAAGCTTCTTCCATTTTCGTATAAAAAGCTTTCGGATGATCCACTGATTTTACGTTTCTAATGGGTGCGATATTGCCATATCCAAATGCTTCAAGATTAGGAATATTGAGGTCCATGCGTTCAGCAATATGACCAATGGTGTTTGCACCAACATCATTATAATCTTTTGCATCAGGTGCTTCTCCAATACCTAAACTATCAAGAACAATTAGAAAAATTCTTTGAAACATTATGATTCCTCCTTTGCGCGCGGATGCGCGTTCTTATATATTTCCTTGATTCTTTTTTGACTTATGTGTGTGTAAATCTGTGTTGTTGAAATATCCTCATGTCCCAAAAGTGACTGTAGTGTTCTTAAATCCATTCCATTTTCCAAAAGGTGTGTAGCAAACGAATGCCTTAATGTATGTGGCGAACATTCCGTTTCAACATGTGCATCATTTGACAGTTTTTTCAGGATTTTAAAGAAGCCTTGTCGAGACAATTGATTACCTTCATTGTTGATGAATAGATACGTTGACGGCTTGTTTTTCATGAGTACTTCACGAGCTTTGACAATGTAATTTCTTAGTGCAATGGTTGACATATCAGATATAGGAACCATTCGTTCTTTATTGCCTTTTCCTCGAACAATCACATAACTTTGATTTAAGTGAATGTCTTCCATATGAATATCTAGAAGTTCACTTACCCTGAGTCCTGATCCATAAATGAGTTCCAGAAGTGCCGCATTTCTTAGCCCCAATGGTTTGGTTTTATCGACCTGTTCCAAAATAGAGACGACTTCATCAATAGATAAAACCTTAGGTAAACTTTTTTCAATTTTAGGTGCAGCAAAGCCTTTAGCAACATCACTGCTCACTTCCTTTTCCAACAAAAGGAAATGATGGAAGCTTTTAATTGCCGTCAGTTTTCTCGCAAGACTCTTCGAAGAAATATGTCTTTTCAGACTTTTCAGAAAACCTTCGATGTGTTTTTTTTCAATATGTTGTGGCTTGGTAATCTGATGATATTTTTCCAAAAATGTACGATATTGGTTCAAGTCAACCAAATAGGACTGAACGGTATTCGGACTTGAACCCTTTTCATTTTTAAGATAATACTCAAAGTCTTTAATTAAATATTTCATATGAATATCATAAAGACTTGATTCCCTAAAAACAGACCCTTTTCAGTTAGCATCAGTCTTTCTCCTTCGATTTTCAATAATCCGATCTCAATCTTTTCTTGAATTTGAGGATATCTGGTCATGAGATTAACTTTATATTTTTGGTTCAATTCTTTCATATCGATGCCTTTGATTTTGCGTAATCCAAAAATGAGTTCATCTTGTAAAAGGATATCCGGATCTTGAAAAGTCTTTTCACTTTGTGGTTCAATTAAATACTTAGACATGATTCGGTGGTTATAAGTTCTATAACCATCAATCAATCCATGAGCACCAAGACCAACACCAATATATTCTCCTAAAGTCCAATAGATCAAATTGTGTTTCGAATAGTCTTGATTTTTTGCAAAATTTGAAATCTCATAATGTTCAAAGCCTTGTTTCTTCAGTTCTGAAATGACAAATCCATACATTTGCGCTTCAGTATCTTCATCCATTTGTTCGAATTGTCCTTTAAGATACAAGTGATAAAAATATGTTTTTTCTTCAAGAATCAATGAATAACATGAGACATGTGTGATATCTAGCTGATTGATCTGATCCAAATCACATTTCAAATTTTCCATCGTTTGATTAGGTATCGCATAGATCAAATCGACACTGATTTTTAGAATGCCGATTTCTTTCAGATGATTGACAACATCAAATACGTCTTGATTTGTATGCTTACGATTCAAATAAGAAAGTAAGTTCTGATTGAATGTTTGAACACCTAAACTGACTCGGTTAATGCCATGTTTCTTAAATAGAATCCCTTTTTCTTTTGTATAACTTTCAGGGTTGACTTCGATTGTATATTCAATAGGATGAATTAAATCAAGAGCAGTTAACAATTTATCCAACTGACTGACTGAAAGCATTGAAGGTGTCCCACCACCAATATAGATGGTTTCAATCGATGCAAAGTGATGTTGATATGTATTTATTTCTTTAATCAGCGCATCCAAATAAGATTCGATCGCCTGTTGATTTTTTGGTATAGCTTTCACAAAATCACAGTAATGACAGATCGATTCACAAAATGGGATATGCACATAAAGACCTTTCAAACGCATCACTTCCTTAAACATATTATACACTAATTGGTTTACATAATAAAGAATAGTGATGAGAATTTACTCATCACTATTTGCAAGTATCGCCATAAATGCTTCTTGTGGAACATCAACACGACCTATAGATTTCATTTTCTTCTTACCTTCTTTTTGTTTAGCAAGAAGTTTCTTTTTTCTGCTAACATCTCCACCATAACATTTTGCCAGAACATCTTTTCTCATTGCCTTAATAGTTGTTCTAGCTATGATCTTGTTACCTAATGCTGCTTGCACAGGAATTTCAAACATCTGTCTTGGGATCAGTTCAACCATTTTATCACAAATTGCTTTTCCTCTATAATAAGCAAAGTCTTTATGAACAATCAGTGATAAAGCATCAATGACATCACCATTTAAAAGGATATCCATTTTCTGAAGTTTGGATGGCTTATAGCCAGACATCTCATAATCAAATGAGGCATAACCTTTAGTTGAAGATTTCAATTTATCAAAAAAATCATAAACGATTTCTGATAATGGTAATTCATAAGTAATGTGCACACGATTCGCATCTATATATTTCATATCACCAAAGATGCCTCTTTTTTTCTGTGAGATGTCCATGATAGCTCCAACATATTCTTTTGGCGACATGATGGATGCCTTCACATAAGGCTCTTCAATATAGTCTATTTTTTGTGGGTCAGGCAATCGAGACGGATTGTCAATGGCAATCATTGAACCGTCTGTTAAATAGATATGATAGATAACAGATGGTGCTGTTGCAATCAGTTCAATATTGAACTCACGACGAATTCTTTCTTGAACTATCTCCATATGGAGCAATCCTAAAAATCCCGTTCTAAAGCCAAATCCAAGAGCTTGTGATGTTTCTGGCTCGTAGACTAGCGATGCATCGTTAAGCTTCAATTTATCAAGTGCATCCTTGAGGTCATTGAACTGATCGGTATCGATCGGATAGAGACCACAGAATACGACTGAATTCATTTTTCTATATCCTGGGAGCGCTTGTTCTGCCTTATGATTTGCATAGGTAATGGTGTCTCCGACACGTACAGTATTGATATCTCTTATAGCTGCAGTCAGGTAACCAACATCACCAGGTCCAAGGACATCTCTTTTCACAATTTTAGGTGTATGTACGCCAACTTCAATGACTTCATATTTTGCTTTGGAAGCCATGAATTCGATCATATCACCCTTCTTGATTGTACCGTTGACGACGCGTACATAAGGAATGACACCTTTATACGCATCAAATAAAGAATCGAATACCAAGGCTTGAAGTGGCGCATTGGCATCTCCATTTGGTGCAGGAACGTCTTTGACAATTCTTTCAAGAATCTCTTCAATACCTAAACCTTCTTTAGCTGAAGCTAAGACAGCATCTTGTGCTGGGATTCCAATAATATCTTCAATTTCTTTGATAACTTTTTCAGGTTCTGCAGAAGGTAAATCTATCTTATTAATGACTGGTATAATTTCCAGATTGTTATCAATTGCCAAATAGACATTAGCTAATGTCTGCGCTTCAATGCCTTGTGCCGCATCGACAACTAAAACAGCTCCTTCACATGCTGCAAGAGATCTTGAAACTTCATAAGTGAAATCCACATGACCTGGGGTATCGATGAGATGCATGACATATTCTTCACCATTTTTCGCAACGTAATTCATTTCAACAGCGTTAAGTTTAATCGTAATGCCGCGTTCTCTTTCAAGATCCATCGAATCCAAAAGTTGTTCTTTCATTTCACGATCACTGACAGTATTGGTTTTTTGAAGTAGTCGATCTGCCAATGTCGATTTTCCATGGTCAATATGGGCAATAATCGAGAAGTTTCTTATTTTCTTTTGTCTATCATTCAGTGCACTTTTGTTCATATCACACATATCCTTCCGCTTAATTATTGTATCATCAATGAACTCTTTTTTAAAGAGTTATGTGATGAATTCTATAGAAATGTTCACTTCCATCTCATTATTTCATTACAATCAAAAGAAAAGAGCTTTTCAGCTCTTAAAAATCTTCTTCAATGACTTGAGGAATAACTTCAATCAGAACTTCTAACACTTTTTTCAAATCAGCGGCAGTTACTCTGACTTTCAAGTTTTCATAAGTGAATTCATCCCCAACGTTTGGGATCTTACCCAATTCTTCGAGGACCCAACCGTTCACGGTTGCAAAATCCAATTCTTCATCGATTTCAAGGATTTCAAACACATCATCCAGATCTGCATTCCCTTTGATTCGGTAAGTGTTGTCATCAATCTGAACAATCTGTTCAATGACTTCGTCGTGTTCATCCCAGATATCACCAACTAGTTCTTCTAAAATGTCTTCCATAGAAACGACACCTAAAGTACCACCAAATTCATCTTTGACAATCGCCATATGTGATTTGTTCGTGCGCAAGAGTTCGAGCAAATTGGAAACTTTCATATATTGCGTCACATAAACCGGAGGCATGATGATGTTTTCTAAAGGTTCATGTTCTAAGACAACTAAGTTATAGAAATCCTTATGATTGATCACACCAACGATGTGATCGATATTTTCTTCATAGACAGGCAATCTGGAGTATCCAGTATGTCTGAATGTATGAATAATCTTCTTAATCTCTTCAGTGAGAGAAACAGCGATGACTTGAACACGTGGTGTGAATATTTCTTCTACTTTAAGATCATCGAAATCGATGACACTACGAATTAATTCACCCTCGTTTTCATTGATGCCGCCTTCTTGTTGAACTTCACTGACATAGGTTAATAACTCTTCTTCGGTGATTGCTGGTGCTTTATCAAATTTGAACCATCTGTTTAAGAGATTTTGCCAAAAACTGAAAATATAATTAAGTGGTGTCAAAATCAAGATAAAGAATCTCAAAATTGGTGTAATCGCAATCGCATATTTTTCAGGAATTTTCTTTGCTAAAGTCTTAGGTGTCAGTTCCCCAAAAATCAAAACAAGTGTTGTCATGACAGCGGTTGAGATCATGACCCCTTGATCGCCCCAATATTTGACGAACAAAACAGTTGCAACTGATGCGGATGCAATGTTGACAATATTATTGCCTATCAAGATGGTCGTTAATAGTTTTTCAAATTTCAAAGATAAATCCAAAGTGTGCTGCGCACGTTTGTGTCCATTTTGGATGCTATGCTTGATTTTGATTGGATTCATAGAGGAAAAAGCCATCTCTGCTGATGAGAAAAAGGCGGATAGGATGATGAAAATGAGTAATATGATTAATGTAATAATATCAGATTGATCCATGAATAGTTCCTTATTCTTCTTCTGAAGATGCTTCGTTTTCTTGTGGTAATGTTACCTGCACTTTTGAAATAATCTTATCTTCAGTTTCGAGTACTTTATATGTGAATCCATTAAAAGTGAATTCAATAGCTTCATCATCGTTTGGAAAACGTCCAAGTTGTCCTAAGATAAATCCTCCAAGCGTATCATAATCTTCAATAGGTAATCCCGCTTGAATCTGGTCTTCTACATCATTGATGTTGCATAACCCTTGAATTTCATATGTATGATCATCAATTTTCTTGATTTCATCGTCAACTTCATCATATTCATCAAAAATGTTTCCGACGATTTCTTCAATCAAATCTTCCATCGTAACGATACCAGCTGTTCCGCCATATTCATCAAGAACAACAACCAAATGATTCTTTTGTTTTTGCATTTCTTTAAATAGTTCACTAGTTTTCTTAGAATCTGGAATGAAATAGGGTGGTCTAATTAATGTTTTAAGTGAAAATTTTTCATCACTGTTATCAATATATTTCAATAAATCCTTGACATGAAGTGTGCCAATGATATGATCGATATCGCCTTCATAAACAGGATATCTCGTGAATTTTTCATCCTTAATATGATCCAACACTTGAGCTTTGGTCGACCGCACATTAATTGCGGAGATTTCAGTTCTATGCGTCATGATTTCATCAACGCTTGTATCGCTGAAGTCAAAGATATTTTGAATCATTTCGCTTTCTTCTTCATCAATATTCCCGATTTTACCACTTGCTTCAACGATGGTTCTGATTTCTTCTTCCGTCATTTTACGTTCACTGTCATTTGGAACAAGTCCAAATAGTCGACCGACAAAATTAGACACCACATCCAAAATCCATGCGATTGGGAATAAGATAGTTGTCATTATAGAAACAAACCCAATGGTTGCATACGCTATTTTTTCTGAATGCTTGTTTGCAAGTCTTCTTGGAATTTTCTGACCAAAGACGACTTGGAAAACCAAAAGAATCAATGCACATATAACAACGACCAGAGGCTTCAGGATACTGAGTGATTGATTGAACCATGTGCTGACCATTGATGAAAAAGTATCTACTGCAATCGCTCCATTGACAAGTGCAATCAAAGTGATAAACATTTGTAATGAGGAAAGATACAACTTGTCAGAACTTGTGAATTTCTGAATTCGTAATGCTTTGATATTGCCTTTGCTTGCGTCTTGACTGATTTTGCTGTCACTGACGGCAACAAGTGCAACATCTGAAGCTGCAAAGATTCCAGATAACAAAATGAGAACAATCATGATGATGATAGAAACTAACATGATTTATCCTCCTTTAAATAACAAAAAAAGACACCAAAAAAAGCATGATATTTGTTGTCTTTGTTTTTCGGATATGTTGGATCTTCGATCCTACTACTGCTGTCTTCCATTTCGGTTATAATGCCCTCCATCACGATGTGATAGATATATGATACTATTTTTACCTAAAAAAGTCAATAATTGATGCTCTGAACATATGATTTAAGATCCCTTTAAATTCACTTGAATGAACCCTTCGAATATGCTACAATGGATGCATAGGTGAAAACAGAATTCGAAGACATTTTTTGTTCTTGAATTTGATGTGATTATGCTATATGTGAAACTTGATCAACATATGTTGATTTGTATGGAATCTTAAGAGACTGCTCTATGAGAAAGGATAAGACATCATGCTCATTGTATTTAACATTTTTATCACCATCTTTGGCTTTTTTCTTTTAATCAAAGGTGCCGACTTTTTTGTAGTCTCATCAGCTTCTATAGCGAAAAAGTTCAATATATCACCACTCATCATCGGATTGACATTGGTCGCATTCGGGACGAGCTTACCGGAACTTGCGGTTACTTTTGCTGCTGCCCTTCAGGCGCGTGCTCTTGGCACAACAGCTGATATTGCTTTAGGAAATATCGTTGGATCAGACATCGCCAATTTGACATTGATTCTAGGGTTTAGTGCGATTATGCTTCCAATTGCGGTCAAGAAATCGATGAATAAACGAGAATTCCCATTCTTGATTCTCATTACAGTAGTCTTTGCTGCAGTTGCTTATTTATTTCAAAGTGATGCAGCAATCGTTTGGTGGGAAGCACTCATCTTACTTGGATTCTTTGCCTTCTATATGGTCATGATGTTTCGTGGTCATAAAGCAGATGAACTCGATGAAGATATCCATTTTGTAGATACCAAAAAAGCCATTCTCTTGCTGATTCTTGGCTTAGCTGGTGTCTCTTTAGGTGGTTACCTTGTTACTTCAGGTGCAGAATACATTGCGACTGAAGTCTTGGTTAAAGCTTTCAGTATGACTGTAACTAAGGCAACTACTCTTGTTGGTTTAAGTATCGTTTCGTTAGGTACTTCCTTGCCGGAACTTGTGACTTCAGTGATGGCTGCAAAGAAAGGTGAAAACGAGATTGCACTTGGTAATGTCGTTGGATCCAATGTATTCAATACATTACTAATCGTTGGTTTATCTGGAATTGTAACACCTTTAGGTGTTAATAGTGATGTCTTGACGGATTCTATCATCTTAATTGGAATTACAGCAGTGATGATCTTATTCAGTATCACCAAACAAAAAATCTCGCGATTTGAAGGCTGGATTCTAGTCGCTATCTATTTCAGTTATATTGCCTATATCATCATGCGCGCATTAGGTATCCTCTAAAAATAAAATCCCAAATGGGATTTTTTTTATACAAAGGATTGAATGATTTCTTTGAGGTAATCTGTATGCATAATATAAGATTCGTGTGTGTGACCAGGAATGATTATGAGTTTCGCATTTTTGATCTGTCTTTTAATTTGATATGTATGTTGTCTTTTGATTAGATCGTAAGCACCAGCAATGACTAACGTTGGACAATCGATTTTTGATAGCTCATCTTCAGTAATTTGTGGTTCATTTAGCATGAGTTCAATCATTGGATGATGGTTTTTCTCAAAAGCTCTTTTCATGTGTCTATAGAAACCGATTTTAACACCTTGGGGGTTTAAGCTACCTCCAGCAAGGATCAGTTTTGAAAACAATCCAGGATGTTTGGATGCAATGAGCATACCGATAATCGCTCCATCGCTAAACCCAAATAATGCTGGTTTATCAATCTTAAGGTTTTGTATGAATTGAAAGATATCTTCTGCCATATCCTCATAATGTAGTGGACAATCCTTCATTGATTTTCCATGATTTCTACTATCGACAAGATAACAAGTATATGAGGATTTTAATGACTCGGTTAAGGCATCAAATGTGTGATGATCTTCACCGTTCCCATGGAGAAAAACAAGAGGTTTTCCTTTGCCAATGATTTCATAATATAAGGTGATGCCATTCACTTTAATTTCCATAAAATCTCCTAGAGAAAAGGTCCCAACCGGGACCTTTATTTTGTCAATGTTCATAAGCCATGTTCTGTTCCCCTTTTAGGGTGTGACCATTTATCTCTACAAAGTAGCGTATCTCAACTTCATTTGGTCTTGATACGTGCCCCTACCAAATTTTGGGTTGCTAGCTTGAGGGGTTTACCGCGTTTCATTTGTTCATTTCTGAACAACTCGTTTCTGTGGCACGTTACGTCTAGATCATAGTTTCCCTTAGACCATTGATCGCCGTTACGTTTGACGTACCCTAAGTTATGATTTCCTTAGGCACAAACACTACATCCATCTCAGGATGTGCTAGCATGGACTTTCCTAACCTGCTTAGGCAGGCTCGATCACTTGCATTGACTATGTTATTATATCACAAATTTAAATCA
Organism: Acholeplasmatales bacterium; assembly: GCA_003249785.1. Classification (GTDB taxonomy): domain Bacteria; phylum Bacillota_I; class Bacilli_A; order Acholeplasmatales; family Acholeplasmataceae; genus Peloplasma. The sequence goes on along the minus strand of QKIB01000044.1, from coordinate 35,519 downwards.
GTAGTCTCAATCTATTTATTCTTCGTCAGCTGCTTCTTCAGTTTCAACAACTTCTTCGTCTTCTTCTTCAGTTTCTTCTGGAACAACCTTGACTTCTCTGATTTCTAGAACGACATGTTCAGGATCAGCCTTGATCTTGACATCTTCAGGTACATTCAAGTCCTTGACACGAATGATATCTCCTTCTTTGAGCTCTGAAACATCAACAGTAATCTTGGAGATCCCATGACCAGGTTTGAATTCAGCGTGTACTTCACTTAATTCTTCATGAATAAAAAGTCCACTGTCGAAGAAAACTTCCTTGCCTACTAAGACAATATGCAAAACAGCAGAGATGGTTTCAGTCTCTGAGACACGATGTAAATCAAAATGGATGACTTCATCTGGTTTTAAAACTTGCGTACTGACATTTTGAATGTAGACCTGATGTTTCTTTCCATCTAGGGTTGCTTCAAATGTCATGCTTTTACCATAAGTTTTCAAAGCATCTTTGAATGCTTTTTCTTCCACCTGAATGGATGTTGATTCAATCGATTTACCAAACATAACACCAGGAATTTTGTGCGCTGCCCGCACTTTACGAAGTTTTTCAGTTCTTAACTCTAATTTCATAATGTTCTCCTTTTATATGTATGTTGCTTTACCTATAGTATAACACAATTGGAGAAAGAAACATACGGATTAATCTTAGCATCATGCCGTCATTTCATAAAAAAAATGGAGTTCTCGAACTCCATTTTAAATCTTATTTATTGATTAATGCATCTTTTCTGGACAAATCAATTCTACCCTTATCATCAATGCCAATGCACTTCACTAAGATTTGATCTCCGAGTGATACGACAGATTCAACTTTTTCGACACGTTCTTTTGCAAGTCTGGAAATGTGGACAAGTCCTTCAGTTCCTGGCCATAATTCGACGAAACATCCGAATTTTTCAATGCGTGTGACTTTACCTTCGTAGATTTCACCGACTTTAGCTTCACGTACGAGATCAAGAATGCGTTGTGCTGCACTTTCAATCCATTGGGTTTCCATATGCATCAAGACAACTTTACCATCTTGATCAATATCAATCTTGACGCCATTGTTTTCTTCGATGATCTTGGTAATGATCTTTCCACCTGCACCGATGACATCTCTAATCTTGTCAGGATTGATCATGATTAACTTGACTTTTGGTGCATACTTAGATAAATCATCACGAACTTCAGGAATGGTTTCCAGCATATGATTTAAGATGTGTAAGCGACTGAGTCGTGCTTGTTCCAATGCTTCTTTGAGAATTGCTTCAGTGATACCTGAAATCTTGATATCCATCTGTAATGCTGTAATACCATCTTTCGTTCCAGCAACCTTGAAGTCCATATCGCCTTCATGGTCTTCCATACCTTGAATATCTGAGAGGATGGTATAATGTTCGCCTTCCATGATCAATCCCATTGCAATCCCTGCAACTGGTGCTTTGATCGGAACACCTGCAGCCATTAAAGCCATGGTTCCAGCACAAATGGTTGCTTGTGAACTCGATCCGTTGGATTCCAGAATTTCTGAAACCACACGAATGGTATATGGAAATTCTTCTTCCGTAGGAAGAACTTGTAATAATGCTCTTTCACCAAGCGCGCCATGTCCGACTTCTCTTCTACCTACAAAGCCATAACGACCGGTTTCACCGACTGAAAATGGTGGAAAATTGTAGTGAAGCATGAATCGTTTTGTGTCTTCAAGTCCTAGACCATCAATAATCTGATTTTCACCTAAGGCACCTAAAGTGACGACACCTAGTGCTTGAGTTTGACCTCTAGTGAATAACGCAGATCCATGGGTTCTTTGTAAAACATCAACACGTGATGATAAAGGTCTGATTTCATCAACTTTTCGTCCATCAGGTCTCACCTTATCTTGTGTAATCAGTCTTCTAACTTCTGCTGTGACAATATGATCAACGACTTGTTTCACTTGCTTCAAATATTCTTTTTGAGCTTTTTCATCAAATACTTTGACGCCGTCGATGGTCTTGAAGAAAGAAGTCTTTTCAAAATGTTCGATGGTTTCTTCTGAGATTGCGTCAATGGCATGATATCTTTCAAGTTTGTCGAAAATGGATACTGCTTTAATTAAACGATCTTCTGCATAAGCATGAACTGCATCTTTAAGTTCTTGACTGATTGCAAAATCATCAAATGCCATTTTTGGTGTGTTGAAATCCGCTTCAATCTTTTCTTGGAATTCAACGAGTTCTTTAATCACTTTATGACCGAACATGATTGCTTTTAGCATGTCTTCTTCATTGACTTGTTTTGCTCCAGCTTCAACCATGTTGATCGCCTTCTTCGTACCTGCAACCGTTAGATCAATGTCACTATTTGTGAGTTGATCTGGCGTTGGATTAATGATGAATTCACCATCAACACGACCCACTTGAACGCCTGCAATCGGACCATTGAATGGAATATCAGAGATGCCCAAAACGAGTGATGAACCAAACATGGAAGCCATTTCTGTTGTACATTCTGGATCACTTGATAAAACCGTATTAATCACTTGAACTTCATTCTTGAATCCATCAGGGAACAATGGACGAAGTGGTCTGTCTATTAAACGTGATGTCAATGTTTCATGTTCTGAAGGTCTGCCTTCTCTTCTTAAAAATCCTCCAGGGATTTTGCCTGCTGCATAAAGCTTTTCCTGATATATAACCATTAAAGGGAAGAAATCTTGAGTAGAAGCTTCATTTTTAGCTGTTACAACACTTAATACTGTAGAGTCACCATAGGAAATGAGTGCAGCACCTGATGCTTGTTTTGCCATTTCCCCGATTTCAACACGTAGCACTCTACCGCCAAGTGTCATCTCGTAAACTTTCTTTTGCATGATATAAAATCTCCTTCATTTTATATGTCTTCTATATTTTTTTAACCTTAATCATCATACCACAATTTTAGGTATTTGTATAGCAAATAAAAAAAAAGATTGCCTTAGCAATCCTTTTAACGACGTAATCCAAGTTTTTGAATCAAAGCTTGATAACGATCTACGTCTTTTGTACGCAAGTACTTTAACAAGCGACGTCTTTTCCCGATCATCATATATAGACCACGACGGGAATGAAAATCATGAATATGCTGTTGAAGGTGTTCATTTAAATCGTTGATCTGTTGAGTCAGAACTGCAATTTGAACTTCTGGAGACCCAGTGTCGCCTTCTTTAGTCGCATAAGCTGTCATGATTTCTGTCTTTTTTGCCTTTGATAATGCCATATCTGTTTCCTTTCTCGAATAACTAAAGGTAGGGTTGGCGTTCCACTATCTTTGTTACCGCCTTTTATATTGTAGCATTTTTTTTATAAAATGCAACTATATTTTCACAAATTGGTCGACGTTGACAACAAACACGGTTGCCCCTCCGACCTCAACTTCAATTGGTAATGCGGAAAATGATCCAAACTCGTTAACGATGGTATTAGGAACAAGTTTTGTTCGCTTCTTGCTGTGTGCTTCGATAATTTCCAAAGCTTGTGGTACTTTCTCATCGTTGACACCAATGAGGAAAGTCACATTACCAGCTCTCAAAAACCCGCCGGTTGTCGCAAGACGAGTTGAAAAGAATCTTTCTTTGACTAACGCTTTTTGAACCTTATTCGCATCATCATTCGATACAATCGCAAGTATTAGTTTCATATAACCACCTCACATCATAATTATACCATAGTTTTATTTTTTGCTAATTCTCTAACCTGAATTTCATCATTTTTAAGCTGAGCAATCAGTTCTTTCTTATTCTTGAATTTCATCTCATTTCTTAAGTATTGGAAAAAGACGATAATCAGTTCCTTGCCATAGATATTTTGATTAAAATCAAGAATATAGATTTCCAATCTTTTTTCAAATGTGAAATTCAATGTCGGATTGTTTCCGATATTTGCCATGGCATGATACCATTTGCCACGATAGAAAACCCGAACATAGTACACACCACTTTCAGGCAAGAAATAATGGTCGTAATCAATGTTTGCGGTTGGAAATCCGAGTTTGTGACCAATGTGATTGCCATGAACGACGTGCCCTTTAATCTGATAATGACGGTTGAGGAGTCGACGCGCTGATTCTAGATCACCAGCATATAAGAAATCCTTGACATAAGTTGTTGAGACTCTCGTATTGTTGAAAAGCATATCTTCGACAATATCTACAATGAAATACTTCCGTAAATCATTGATGGTGCCTTCGCCTCGATATGCAAATCTTGCATCTCTACCGATGACCATACGTTTGACATTGATTCGTTTGAGAAACTCAATGAACTCAGAGACATTGAGTAATGAGAATTCTTGATTGAAATCGACGATATAGACGAAATCAAGTTTGTATCTGGAAAAAAGTTCAATCTTATCATTACGCTGTGTTAGTGTTCGAAACGGCTGTTTTCGGAGAACGGAGGATGGATGAGGATCAAACGTCAAAACAGCATGCTTTGTATCTGTATAAGATACAACACGCTTAATCAATTCTTGATGCCCCAAATGGAGTCCATCAAAATTACCCATAGTGATGGTAATGGGATCATCGTTTTGAATTAACTTGTAATTTGCTGAAATAATCTTCATAACTGCTCCTACAAAACTAAAACTGGCTTATACAGATTTTTGCTTTTGACTTCATAATAAGCAACCATGTTTTCATGTTCGTCATAGACAACAAATGGTTGATCAGTGATAAGTTGTCTGTCATCAAGATAGACACCATTTTTAACAAGTTTGATCATATAGTCATTTAAGACTAGCTTTTGGGTATTCTCAAAAAACTGTTCTACTGTTATGATATCATTTTTTGAGGCATTTTCTATCGTTTTGGCATAATGAACATTATAAGGTCCAACCGATAGTCGTCTTAATTCACTTAATGCGGCATAACTTGATAAGTTCTCTGCCAAATCAACCGCAAGTGTTCTGATGTAAGTTCCCTTAGAAACAGAGGCGAAAAATTGATAGGTTTGATTATCATTTTGTTTGATGACTTTGAAATCTTTGATTTCAACTAATCGCTTTTCTCTTTCGATTTCTTTACCTTCTCTGGCAAGATCATAAAGTTTTCTTCCACCCACTTTGATTGCTGAATACATTGGTGGTAACTGCTGATAAGATCCAATCATTTTTTGCATTGCTAAAGAGATTTCATGTTCATTGTGTGAAAATTCACTTGATTCTAAAAGAACGCCTGTCGTATCAAATGTATCATAATGTTTACCGAAGACAATGGTTCCTTCATAGGTTTTATCCATGTTTGAAAATAGATGGGCTAATTTGGTTGCTTTACCAACACATAAGATTAAAAGCCCACTGGCAAAAGGATCCAAAGTACCGGTATGTCCTATTTTGTCAATGTGCAATTTTTTCTTGATCTTAAAGACAACATCATGTGATGTGATGCCTGTTGGTTTGTCTATCCATAAAAAACCGTCCATATAATCACCATCTCATATTATACGCTATTTTAGGCAATAAAAAAAGCACTGACGTGCTTTAATTATCTGAATTGGTTGATCCAAGCAGCGACTCTTTCTTTTGGTTGATAACCGCTTTGACGATCGACTTCTTCACCGTCTTTGTATAAAACAACGGTTGGAACACTACGAATACCAGCTTCAATTGCTTGACTTCTGAATAGGTCAATATCCACTCTGAAGAATTTAGAATCTGTCATTTCAGTGCTTAACGCTTCTAAAACTGGTTTTAACATTTTACATGGTCCACACCAAGTTGCAAAATACTGTACGACGACTAAGCCTTGTTGGCCAATCACATCTTGATAAGGTTGTCCTTGATAATCAATCATTAAATTTTCCTCATTCCTTTATAATTTTATCATTTTCATTATATGCTAAAATGCATGATTTTTCAAGCGGTTTACACTATTTTAGAGTAATAATAGTTACGCCATTTAACCCTTCACCTTCACCACCATAACGGTGTCCTTTGATGTAAGGTGAAGACTTAATGTAATCATAGACAGCTTTTCTAACTGCACCACTTCCAAAGCCGTGAATGATCCGCATGGTGGAAAGTCCGGAGAGTAAAGCTCGATCAATGGCTTGATCCATCGCTTCTCTGACTTCCTCAAACCGATATCCTCTTAAGTCAAGTTCGAATTTGGCTTGTCTTTCAGGCGTTGATCCTATATTTGCAGAAACTTTTCTCTCCATTTTTTTTGGATCTTTTTTTGGTTCTTCTTTTCTTAGATCAACAGCATTGAACAACAGTTCAAATTTTCCAAAGACAACATCATACTGATCGTTTTTGATGGATTTAATACGACCATATTGTTGATAAGGTAGAATAAAGACTTGATCTCCAACATTGAGTTGATCTTCAAAAAGCTGCAAACGTTCATTCTCTGCTTTTTGATTCAATTGGAATTTGAGCTGAGCAACTTCTGGTTTGGAAAGTTCTTTTCTGTTTTGAAGGTCGGAAATGATTACTCTGACTTCATCTTTGAGGTCATTCCATTTTTTCTCTTCTTTAGCTTTAATGGATTCAATGATCTTATCTTGTTCAGACAGCAACTTCTCTTTTGCCATCTGCAGATCTAGTTTCGCTTTTCTGTTGTCTGTTATCTCAGACGCTAGATCTTCTTTTTGTTTCTCGATATAAAGCAGTTCATCATTCAGTTTTTCCATCACTTTAGCCAAATCGGTTTGTCTGCCTTGATAAATCGTTTCAGCGTCAGAAACCACTGATTCTTTGAGTCCCAATCTACGAGCAATCAGAAAAGCATGAGAGGATCCTGTTGTTCCCATCTGCAAGTAATAAAGTGGTTTAAGTGTCTTTTTGTCAAATGCAACACTTGCAGTACCCATATTGGATTCTTCATAGGCATAACTCTTTAGTTCCGAATAATGGGTTGTCACCATCATTCGAATATCATAAACCTTAAAAGCATTCAAGATTGCAATTGCTAGTGATACACCTTCATTTGGATCAGTTCCGCTTCCAAGTTCATCGAGTAAAACCAGTGTATTGTCATGGACATTTTCAATCATTGAAATGATTTTTGTTAAATGTGATGAGAATGTCGATAGGGATTGCATGATGGATTGCTCATCACCGATGTCAGCAAACACTTGGTCAAAGATTGCAACTTTTGATGCCTCACTCACTGGAATGAGCATTCCGCATTGTGTCATTAATGTCAGTAAGCCAACGGTCTTTAGCGCGACTGTTTTACCACCTGTATTGGGTCCGGTTATGAGTAATGTCTTGAGTTCTTTTGATAATTCTAAAGTAATTGGAACAGCCGTCTTTTGATCAAGTAAAGGATGTTTAGCCTTGATTAGTGAAACATGACCTTCATCATTGATATCGGGTTTAGTTCCATTGATTTCAATGGCATACTGTGCTTTAGCGGAAATAAAATCCAAAGTCAAAAACAAATCAAGATTGTCTTTTAAGCTTTCATGACTTGCATGCACTTCTTCGCTTAATAAAGCGACGATCTTTTGGATTTCCTTTTCTTCATCGACTTTGAGTTGTTCGATCTGAGCAGTGATTTGTCGTGTTGCTTCAGGTTCAATGTAAACCGTTTGATGACTGGATGAAACATCATGGATAATCCCTTTAATCTTGTTCTTGAACGTATCCTTGACAGGAATACAAAACCGATTATTTCTAAGAACAACAACACTTTCGTTGAGGTAAAGAGTATATTCACCAAGCAATTTTTGAAGTTTATCTTGAAGTTGCTTGTCATATCTCAATAGGTCTCTTCTGATATGAAGCAACTCAGGTGTTGCATCATCTAGAATTTGTCCATCCTCATCAATTTTAGACTGAACATAGGAAAGCAAGGCATGATGAGAATGCATTGCTTGAAAATATTTCCCAAGTGCATTGGTTGCTATTTTCAATTTATCAAGTTCCTTGATATAGCGAATAATGTCTCTTTCCATGATTAAAAACAAACGAATATATAGGATTTCTTGAATGGAGAATGAGCGTTCCATCGTTGCATAACTCAGGAGTTGATGGATATCATAATCTTCTAGAATAGGCAAACTACCAGATCTTAAAATCAAGGTTGTCATATCCAAAGTCTCTATGAGCGCTTGTTCGATTGATCCCAGATCAGTCATGGGTTGCATGCTTAAAATATCATTTCTGATCGTATCGCATTTTGCCTTTTTAGCAACCATTTCCAGGATTTGATTCAATTCTAATGTTTTCGTCATAAATCGCATAAGAGCCGCCTTTTTTGTAAAAATATGGTATAATGAATACAGTATAGGAGAATTCAATGAAGCATTACACCATATCTGTAAATGATCAGGAATTAGAAAAACTGAATAAGGTTTATCAATATCACCAAATAAACGATGAAAATCCTTATTTGCTTTTTCATGCCGAGCATAATGGAATTGATATTCTCGGATATAAAACAGGTAAAGTTTTGCTTCAGGGTAGAGAAGTAACACATGAATTAGTGTCCATTAAAAGTCATTTGAACCGTAAAGATTATGCTGCCATTGGATCTGATGAAGTCGGTACTGGCGATGTGTTCGGTCCAATCGTTGTCTGTGCACTTTACGCTTCAGTGAACGACATTGAATATTTGGAAGGTCTCAATGTCAGAGACTCCAAGAACATGAGTGACCGTCAAATCATCGCTCTAGCTCCCAAAATCGCTAAAAAACTTGTTCATTCTTTACTGATTCTTCCACCAAGAAAATATAATGACCTTGTAGAACAAGGTTACAACTTAAATAAAATCAAAGCTTTGCTACACAATCAAGCCATCATCAAGACATCAGGTAAATTGAAAACACAGGTGCCGGTCATCGTCGATCAATTCTGTACCCCTCAATTATACTTTAATTATATTAAAGACGAAACCCTAATTTATCGTGACATTGATTTTCATGTCAGAGCGGAGCAAATTCACTTAAGTGTTGCTGCTGCATCCATCATCGCTAGATATGCCTTTTTGGTCAAAATGGATGAATACAGTAAAAAACTCGATGTGACGCTACCCAAAGGAGCAAGCAAAGAAGCTGATGACATGATTAAAACCATTTATGACAGTAAAGGCATCAAAATCTTGTCTTTGGTTACCAAAATGAATTTCAAAAATGTCACAAAACAGAATCTTGAATAAGTTGATCTAGAAAAGCTTTAAACGTATCAGGCATATCGGCTGTAAAAGTCATATGCTCTTTTTTTATCGGATGAAAAAAAGTCAATTTTTGTGCATGCAAAAACTGCCCTGTAGAGCCAATAACATCCTTCGGTCCATACAAAGGATCGCCAACAATCGGATGATTGATATAAGCCATATGTACCCGAATCTGATGTGTTCTTCCAGTTTCTAATTCACATGAGATGAGGCTATATTTTCCAAAACGATCCAAGACTTTGAAATGAGTCTTTGCTGGTTTTCCTGATGCAACAACAGCCATTTTCAAACGATGCTTTGGGTGTCTACCTATTGGCGCATCTATAGTCCCTTCATTTTCAACAAAGTTGCCATAAACCAGAGCTATATATTCTCTTTTGATTTGATGTTTTGCCAAGTCCTCACTGAGTTTTTGATGTGTTTGATCATTTTTGGCTACAACAAGTAAACCTGATGTATCCTTATCAATTCGATGGACAATACCAGGTCTGGCAATCCCATTAATTGAACTCAGTTCATCAATTTGATGAAGTAACCCATGAACTAATGTTGGTTCGTGATAACTAGATGCAGGATGCACAACCAATCCTTGAGGTTTGTTGATGACAAGCAAATCATCATCTTCATAGACAACATCAAGTTTCAGATCAACTGGATCCAGGTCCAATGCTTTGGTTTCTATGTGTTCAATATGAATTTCATCATCGATTTTCAGACTGTGTCCGGTTTTAACTTTTTGTCCATTAAGAAGGACATAACCTTCCTTAATGGCATTTTGAACATAGCTTCTACTTTGATCCTTATAGTAATGTTCCAATAGGAACTGATCAAGACGAAGACCGACATGTTCAGGACGGACTTTGATCAGCGCTGGCATGAGCTTGCTCCTTCTTTTTTCTCTTACCTTCAAAAATGAATAAATCGATTGCAAATAAGATAATTGCTGCAGTTAAAAACATATCAGCAAAATTATTATAGAAATTAGAAAGTCCAATTGTATTCATCACAGGTGTCAAAAATGGAAAATGCATGAAATCAATCACTTTACCGTAAAGTGCTCGATCAATAGCATTTCCTAAAGTTCCACCGATAAATAGTGCAATAGATATACTATAAACTTTTTTATCTTTAAAATCAGATTGCAAAAACAGATATCCAAATATTCCTAAAGCAATAATTGTAACAATCATGAATAACAATTGAGCGCCTGTAAAAATGCCTAGTGATGCTCCAACATTTTCATAATAGTTAAGTTGAAGCAAATGAGGAATAAGTACTATATCTGTATTTGTATTCGCAACAATTGCTGGTATGTAAGCATGTGCTAATTGTTTTGTAACTTGGTCAATCAGAATAGATAAGATGATGATGACTGCACCGATACGCATAAAAACCTCCTAAAATATAACCGTTAAAACAACAATACCTAAAATCATAAAGAACAATGAAACGATTGTACTTTCAGTATATTGTGGAATCTTTGTATTCACATCTTCCAAAGAAGGACAATAAAGTCTAAGTAGACGATAATAGAAGTAATAATACAAGAAAGTCCATCCCATAATAACGAATATCAACAAAATCGATAAAATAAACGTAAGTTTAGTATATATAAACATATTAACAATCACTAAGATGGGGATAAGTAGGATCAAAAGAGAAATAAGGAGTGCACCTAATACTGATTTAACAACGTATTTCATTGATGTCTTCTTATCAATCAGTTTGATGAGCTTTGCAAATCTGCGAAAAAACTTAAAGACACGATCAATTAAAGTGTTCATTGAGCCAATTAACCGCCTGTTCTACAGTATCAACCGGAACAATCGTGAAGGGATAATTCAAACTTGGAATCTCCGATAAATGTGAAGTTGGAATGAAAAATACATCGACATTATTGTAAATTGCAGTGTACATTTTTTGGGTGATTCCACCAATTCTACCCACGGTTCCATCCATTTCAATGGTTCCAGTACCGGCAATTTTCAAATCACCAATGTTTATATTTACTAAACTTGCATAAATACTAAGTGTTTGAAGCAAGCCACCACTTGGTCCACCAAGGAGGACATCCATTCCTGGAAATGTGAAGCTTGGGGATGCCGAGTCAATGACATAATCCGGGTAAAAAACCATACTTGGTTCGCCTTCTTGTTGGATATAATGAATATCAATAAACTCGATTTGATCTCCGATGGTTCTCTTGACAGTGAATGTTGCATTGGAAGCACTTGCTAACGCAAGAAAGTCTTCATGGCTGTATTCATTAAAGTAATGTCCATTCACTGCAACAATCTGGTCACCTATCTCTAGCTCAGTCATTCTTGACGGACGATAATAGACATAGAGTCCTTCGTAATGACTTGTGATACTGATGGAAGCATCCGTTTGACTTGCAAGTTCATACGCTTTGATGATTGATGTTTTAAAGGATACATATTTAGTGATTTGCCCCTGCAAATAATCATCTTTCATACTGGTATCTGTCTGTCTTGCAGTCATCGTATAGACATCCATCGTTTGATCAGATGCCATTACCCATGATTGAAAAGGTGTGATTGGGTAATAGGAATATACATAAATGGTATTAAAATTTTCAAGCATTTCTGTATCTTCAATAGCAATGACTGCCCTGACTTCTGTCAATCCGCCTGGTGCAACCACTGCCTGATGTGTTGGTGCAACCAGCACAAAAAGAAGATAGATATAAGGGAAAAACAGAACAATGAGGAGTTTTTTATACTGCTTGATTAGTTTGATCATATTTCAATTCACCAACTTCTATCTTTCGGTATTGAACACCTGATGCTTTCAGCATTTTGATTGCTGCTTGATGTTCCTTTGAATCTTGATATTTATTGGATTCGTAAACAATTTCTTTGATTCCACTTTGAATGATCAGTTTGGTACACTCATTGCATGGAAAAAGCGTGACGTAAATCGAAGCATCCTTAAGATTGGTTGTCGCATTCAAGATAGCATTCGCTTCTGCATGCACAACATAAGGATACTTGGTTTCTGTGAATGTGCCTTCGCTACCCCATGGAAACTGATCATCTTCACATCCTCTTGGAAGTCCATTATAGCCGATGCCAACAATGCGTCTGTCATGATTAATGATACATGCACCAACTTGAGTGCTGGGATCTTTACTTCGTAAAGCAGATAACTTTGCAACGCCCATGAAATATGCATCCCAAGAGATATAGTCTTTTCGCATCATTTCTTTTCCTCCTTGGTTGCCAATCCAAGATTGACATGGCAATATCCAGAAGGATTTTTTTTCAAATAGTCTTGATGATAAGGTTCTGCTAAATCATAGTCATGATTCATCTTGACTTGTGTAGCAACTCTTTTAAGATCGTCACCAAACATCTTTTCCATGAAAGTCTTGACGGCATCTTCATCTTTTGGATCATCCAAATAGATTCCACTTCGATATTGTTTACCTATATCGTGACCTTGTTTATTCAAGGCATATGGGTTGATGATTCTAAAAAATTGATCCAGGATTTGTTCAAGAGAAATCACTTGTTCATCATAAAAAACTTGACAAGCTTCAGCATGTCTTGCTACACCATTACAAACTTGTTCGTAGCTGGGATGTCTCATATTGCCATCAACATAACCTACAGATGTTTCAACAACACCTTTTAGTTGGCTAAAATAAGCATCCACACCCCAAAAACAACCACCGGCTAAGACGATACTTTTCATGATTTTCCCACCTTTATTTGTAATTCTTCCAATTGAATCTGATCGACATCACTAGGTGCTTGCATCATAATATCTTTTGCACTTTGAGTCTTAGGGAAGGCGACAACATCTTTGATGTTGGCAGTACCTGTCATGAGCATCACGACACGGTCCAATCCCAATGCAAGTCCTCCATGAGGTGGCGTTCCATATTTAAGGGCATCGACAAAGAATCCAAAACGGTTTTGGATATCTTCTTTGGATAACCCAAGCGTATCAAACATCAATTTTTGAACATCCTGATTGTGGATACGAATCGATCCACCGCCAATTTCATACCCATTTAAAACAATGTCATAAGCTTTTGCCATAGCTGCTTTTGGATTTTCTTTGAGAACTTTTGGATCTTCAGGTGCTGTAAACGGATGATGTTTTGCATAAAATCTTTGTTCTTCTTCGCTGTATTCTAAGAGTGGCCAATCGACAACCCACAAGAACTTATAACTTTGTTCAGGAATCAAATTGAATTCATTAGCAAGTTCGATTCTTAATGCACCTAGTGCGGAAGATACATCTTCAAACTCACCAGGAACTAAAAATAAGATTGCACCTTCATTGAGTTTAAGAGACTCTAGTTGTTCTTCTGTCATGAATTTTGCTATGCTTCCTGTAACAATGCCTTCTAATTTTTTCAGGTAAACAAGTGCTTCACCATGATTTTTCTTGACTACGCCTGTTAAAGCATCCAATTTCTTTCTTGATAAACCACTACCATTTTCTAAGACAAGACCACGGATGGATGGTTTGTTTTCAAAAAGTGGAATTGAGATTGACTCAAAGACATGTTGATAATCCTGAATTAGTAATTCATACCGCATATCAGGTTTATCGGACCCATACTTTTCCATCGCTTCCTGATAAGACATCTTGACAAAAGGTGATTCAATTTCAACATTGAGCACTTTTTTAAAGGTTTGAACCATGACTTTCTCAACCAAAGTCTGAACATCATTGGGTTCAACAAAGGATGCTTCAATATCGATTTGCGTAAATTCTGGTTGTCTATCTGCTCTTAAGTCTTCATCTCTAAAACATCTGGCAATTTGAAAATATTTTTCAAATCCAGCAACCATAAAAAGTTGTTTATAAATTTGTGGAGATTGAGGCAGCGCATAAAAAGTTCCAGGATACAATCTGGAAGGCACCAAATAATCTCTTGCACCTTCAGGTGTTGATTTTCCTAAAATAGGGGTTTCCATTTCATAGAATCCTTCTTCAACCAACACGGAACGAATCGCCTGCGTGATTTCATGTCTTTTTATCATGAAATTCTGCATGACAGGTCTTCTTAAATCCAGGTAACGATACTTCAAGCGTGTTTCTTCAAGTGCATCTGTGTCATTAGAAACAATGATTGGTGGTGTTTCTGCAACGCTTAAAATCGTCAATTTCTCGACTTCGACTTCTATTTCGCCAGTGGCAATATTCATGTTTTTGCTTTCTCTTTCAATGACAACACCTTTGGCTTCAATCACATATTCATTCTTGATTTTAAGCGCAGTTTCATAGAATGGATTTTCAGGTTTGACAACCAACTGCGTGATGCCAAAACGGTCTCTTAAATCGATAAAGATTAAACCGCCTAAATTTCTGTTTTTAGCGGCCCACCCTTTCAAATAGACATGTTCTTTAAGATGTTTCATATTGAGTTCATTGTTATGATGTGTGTATTTCATGTTATTTCTCCAATTTTTCAACAAGATATTTCTTGACTTTAGAAATCAAGACCTCTTCTTGTTGTTCTGTTTCAGTATTTTTCACAGCAACCATGCCTTTTTGATATTCATCTTCTCCCAGGATAATGAGGTACTTGGCATGATTTCTTAATGCTTGTTTCAATTGGCCTTTAAAGGCTTTTCCGGTATAATTTGTATCTGCAACCAAATTCGCGAGTCTAAGCTCATAGAGCATAGATGTGGCTACTTTCTTGAGTTCATCGGTAAAGACGATGACATACGCATCTAGGTCCTTCTCCTTGGCGAAATCAACATTCTCAGCTTCCAAAGCAAGCAAGAGTCTTTCCATTCCGAATGCAAAGCCAATACCACCAAGATCTGGTCCACCAAGTTCTGATACCAGTTTTTGATAGCGTCCACCGCCACCTAAAACATTTTGAGCACCAAATCCTTCAATATCCGCTTCAATTTCAAAGACTGTATGACTATAGTAATCCAAACCTCGGACGAGTTTTGGTGCAATCTCATAACTGATTTTAGCTGCATTGAGATGTTCAAGCACTTCTTTGAAATAAGCTCGGGATTCCACACTTAAGTAATCTTGTGGTGTTGGAGCATTTTTGACTGCGTGATGATTCTGATCAATCTTGCAATCTAAAATTCTCAATGGATTCTTATCAATACGAATCTGACAGTCATCACATAGTTCATCTTTATGTGGCATGAAATAGTTTTTCAATGCTTCCTGATAATTTGCTCTAGATGTTTCATCACCTAAGCTATTAATTCTGACACGAACACCTTTAAGTCCCAGTCTCTTGATGAAATCATAGGCTAAAATGATCATTTCAGCATCTAGTGCAGGATTGATTGTCCCGATGGCTTCAACACCGAATTGGTAGAATTGACGATATCTGCCTTTTTGTGGTCTTTCATAACGGAAATTAGGTCCGATATAATAAACTTTTTCAAGTTCTTGACTCGCATAGAGCTTATTTTCAACATAGCTTCGAATAATACCGGCAGTTCCTTCGGGTCTTAAAGTCAGACGACGATCACCACGATCATCAAAATCATAAGTTTCTTTGGTCACCATATCGGATAGTTCGGAATTCCGGTGAAAAACATCACTGTATTCCATGATGGGTGTTCTCATTTCCTTGATATTGTAAACCCCTAGAATGTCTCTGATTTTTTGTTCAAGCGCTTGCCATAGGTAAGATTCGCTTGGTAAAACATCATAGGTTCCTTTGACTTTGTTGATTGACATGATAGTCCTCCTTTTTGAGCTCGTAAATGAGCAATTCATCTGATAAGATACTTTTTGGTTTTTCAAAATAGTAGGGTTCGGTTCTGATTAACTTAAACCCTGATTTTTCGATAACTTTTCGACTTGCTACGTTCGCTTTAAGATGTTTGATGACGATGACATCATACTTGAGATAATCGAATCCAATCTCAATAACTTTTCTCAAAGCTCGTGTCATGATCCCTTGATTCCAGTAATCTCTATGAATGACATAACCGATTTCAGCGCCGTTCCCACCTTTTATTTTACTATGAAAATCAATGGTTCCGATCATTTTCGACTTTTTCTTGTCGATGATGGCATACCCGATGGGTAATCCTTCCTTGATTCGAGGGAAAAAGATGTGCAGGATTGAGTTTTTTGCCTCACCCTCAGAAACGAATGGACCCCAATTGAGATTTTGTGTAACCAGTGGATCTCTGCCATAATCAAACATGTCATGATAATCCTGTTTTTTGATAGTTCTTAGTATATAATCTCCAAGATCGACCACAGGCATCCTTTGATACGCTTTTTTCATTGTGCCTCCAATAAAATAAAAACGTCCTTAAAAAATCTAAGGACGTAATCAATGTACGCGGTACCACCTTAGTTCTAGAATTTTCTAGCCCTCAACAATCGTTATTAGTCTCAAAAGGTGTCACAACTCCTGATTATCAGGCACTTTCACTATCTGCCTTCGCTTGGTTTAAATCACGGAATCCTTCCTTTGTCATAGACGATTCAATTACATTTTCATGATATCTTAAAAATGAACTTTTGTCAATCAAATTTCAATGAGGATATTGACAGGTCCATCATTGATGGACATGATTTCCATATGAGCACCAAACAGTCCTTGTTCCACATGATGCTCTTTTTTGAGTTCGTTAACAAAGAGATCATAGAGTGCTTCTGCTTTCTCAGGACGTGCTGCTTGAATGAAGGAAGGTCTATTATTGCCTTTGGTATCTCCATAAAGTGTGAATTGAGAAATGGCTAAAATTTCACCATAGGCTTGTTCAAGACTCCAATTCATTTTGCCATCTTCATCTTCGAAAATGCGTAGATTATGCACTTTTTGAGCCATTTTTTTGATGTTATCCTCGGTATCATCAACATGAATACCAACATAAATCAAGTAGCCTTGTTTGATTTTACCGATGACTTTGTCATCAACTGAAACATGTGCACTTTTGACTCTTTGGACAATGCATCTCATTTGAAATCCCTTTCGACATTGTATATTTCACTAATCTTTCTTAGATTGATCATGAGTTGTTGAAGTGCTTGTGCGTCACCAATCAATAACTTGATTCTTATGATCATTTCCAAATGATTGGTTGTCATCGCATTGACTTCAGCAATCGATACGGAAAGTGCATTGATTGCAGAAACAACATCCGTGAGCATCGTGGGTTTGTTTGCTCCTACGACCTTAATCCATGTGGGATATTTGCGATTAATCTTGTCTGACCAAAATGCTTCAATCAACCTATTATCTTCAAACTGTTTGCAGTTTGGACAGAATGTCGCATGAATGACAATGCCGCTTTGCTTGCTGACATACCCAATAATTGGATCTCCAGGAATAGGAAGGCAACAGTTAGCCAGTTTGAGCTGAGGACTTGATAAACCTTCAATCACGACACCTGTTTCGTTATGCGTCGTGAGCTGTCTTGATGCCTTTTCCATCTGGCGCTGCAACATGATGTCTTTATCAACTTCAGTACCTAACAACTTTAAGACAACCGTTTTTGGACTGATGATGCCTTTACCAATTTCAAGATAGAGATCGGTAACATTGATCACCATGTTCTTTTCAAAGTGTTTCTTGACGAATGGATCATCAATGGTATCATTCACTTTTTGAGCTGTAAATTCTCTTTCAAGCATTTCTTTGCCCTGAATGATGAGTTGATCTCTATTTTGCTTGTTTAAGAAACTCTTAATTTTATGTTTAGCATGTGCGGACTTAGCAATTTTCAACCAGTCTTCACTGGGTCCATAAGAATTTTTATTGATTTTGACACTGACAATATCGCCAGTATTGAGCTCATAATCCAAGGTAACAATACGATTATTAACTAAGGCACCGACCATTTTGTTCCCAACATCGGTATGGATTCGATAGGCAAAATCAATGGGTGTAGATCCTTTAGGAAGTTCAATAACTTCACCCTTTGGGGTGAAGACATAGACGTTTGCATCCAGAATATCACCTTTGATGGTTCCGACAAATTCTTCAGCTCCACCTTCGGTTTCATCTGCATCTTCACTCATTTTTAAGAGTTCACCATACCATTTGAGTTTCTGAGCAATTTCAAATTGTTCGCGCTCTTTAGAATAGGTCTTATTTTCTTTATATGCCCAATGAGCTGCAATCCCGTATTCAGCAATCTGGTCCATTTCTGAAGTTCTAATTTGGACTTCAAAAAGCGTGCCATCTTCCGAAAGAACTGTCGTATGCAAGGATTGATACATATTGGGTTTTGGCACAGCAATATAATCTTTGAATCTGCGTGGAATCGGTGTGAAGTTCGCATGGATAATACCTAATGCTTGGTAGCATGTTTCGATGCGATCAACGATGATTCTCACCGCTAATAAATCATAAATATCTTCAAAGGCGCGATTGTCACGAACCATTTTTTTATAGATACTATAAATGTTTTTGATTCTTCCTTTGATTTCAAAGTCATGTAAATCGCTCATTGAGAATAATTCTGTAATATTGGAAATGACATTATCAATCGAAGCTTCACGCTCAGTACGTTTCGCTTGAATCATATTGGATACACGATAATACATCGGTGGATCCGTATAGCGCAAAGATCTGTCTTCAAGTTCAGCTTTGATTCTGAAAATCCCTAATCGATGAGACAATGGGGCATAAATTTCCAAGGTTTCTGTTGCAATTTTATACTGCTTTTCTGGTGTCATCGAGTCTAAAGTTCTTACATTATGCAGTCGATCTGCGATCTTTATCAAAACTACTCTAATGTCCTTAGCCATAGCAAGAAGCATCTTTTGATGATTATCTGCTTGACTTGCTTGGGTATTGAACGATAATTTACCAATCTTGGTGACACCATCCACCAACAAGGCAATATCTTTACCAAATGTCTGCTCAACTTCTTTCAATGTCAATGATGTATCTTCAACAGTGTCATGTAAAAGAGCTGCAATCAATGTTGCAGGTCCCGCTTTTAGTTCAGAAAGAATCTTGGCAACTGCAACAGGATGTGTAATGTAAGGTTCACCACTTTTACGCATTTGTCCTTCATGTTTATCGCGTGCTAAAACATATGCTTTTTCAATCAGCACGATATCTGATTCTCTTCTAATATAAGAATCAAAAGATTCAACAAGTGATAAGAACAAAGGATCTTGCATAACTTCACTCCTAGTAGGTAATTAATGTTAATATGTCATAACCTTTCAATTTGTCTCTTCCATTTAAATCTGCAAGTTCAATGAGGAATGCCAAGCCAACAACTGTACCGCCTAATTTTTCAACCAGTTTGATGGTCGCATCAACAGTACCACCTGTTGCTAACAAGTCATCAACGATTAAGACTTTATCGCCTTTTTTGACTGCATCTGCATGCATACAAAGTTCATTTTTACCATATTCTAAGTCATAGGAAATGCTGACTGCTTCTCTAGGTAACTTCCCGGGTTTTCTCACAGGGGCAAATCCAATTCCAATGTTGGTTGCAACTGGACAACCAAAAATGAAACCTCTTGCTTCAGGTCCGACAATCAACGTCGCACCTTTTTCTTGAGCAAACTTGGTAAATTGATCAGCAGCATACTTGTATGCTTCACCGTTGGACATCAATGGTGTGATATCTCGAAACAGAATACCTTCAATTGGAAAATCAGGTACATCTGCGATAAAATCTTTCAAATTCATATTCTTTCCTCCATCTGTGTCCTTTATAAAAAAAGGACCATCTATTACCATATCATTTTACTCTATTTAATAGTTTTAAGCAAGTATGCTATAATGTAATCGGGTGAAAATGATGAAGCCACTAGCATACCGTATGAGACCTCAGAAATTTGAAGATGTTTTCGGTCAAGACCATCTTGTTGGTAAGGATGGTGTTTTGATTGCAATGCTTGAAAAAAAGAAACTTTTATCCTTTATCCTATACGGACCTCCAGGAACTGGAAAAACAACCATTGCTCAACTGTTTGCAGAACAATCAGGTGTGGATACATATTTTTTTAATGCCTCCACAGATACCAAAGCCAAATTAAAGAGTATCATTGACACAACATCATACCATGATATTTTGATTGTCATCGATGAAATCCATCGGATGAAAACTGATATCCAGGATTATCTTTTACCCTTTATGGAAAATGGCAATGCAACCGTCATTGGACTCACAACTTTAAATCCTTATCAATCCATCAACATGGCGATTCGCTCAAGATGTCACCTCTATGAGGTGAAATCTCTTGATCAAGAAGCCATGGAAAAAGCCATCATGAATGGTTTGAAAGCTCTGGATGTGGATATCAGAATTGAGAAAAATGCTGTTTCAGCCATCATCAGATACTCCAATCATGAAATCAGAACTGCACTGAATATTCTCGAAAGTGCATCCCTCATTTTAAATGATGGTGATCTACTTACTGCTCAAATTGTCTATCGTGTTGCAGGAAAGATCAATCATGACCTGGATGATCATGAAGATCACTTTTATGATCTATTGAGTGCATTGCAAAAATCGATTCGTGGTTCTGATGTTGATGCATCGGTTCACTATCTTGCAAGATTGATTACCTTAGGAGATCTTCAATCCATCATTAGAAGACTTTTAGTCATCGCTTATGAAGATATCGGACTCGCCAATCCAATGATGGGTGGTAAAGTTCTAAATGCATCTGATGCAGCCATCAAAGTTGGGCTACCAGAAGCTAGAATCATTTTAGGTGCCATCGTCATCGATATGGCAATTTCTCCAAAATCAAATACAGCAATCTCTGCGATTGATGATGCTTTAGCAGATTATCAGGAAAATGATACTGGAACAGTCCCGGATCAAGCAAGCAACAGAAAGATCAAGCTCAACCCAGAGATCTATCATTATCCTCACAACGACAAAGACTCCATCAATGACCAAACGTATTTACCTGACTTAATCAAAAATAAAACATATTATCATCCTAAAGAAGAGTCTAGTTATGAAAAGGCGCTTGCTGATCGGTTGAAAATTCTCGATAAAATCAAAAACAAGAGAAGATAAAAAAGAACACTCAAACGATTATCGTTCGAGTGTTTTTATTAGACTTCAGTTGAGATGATGACAGGAATCGTAATCGGGCTTCTTCTGGTTTGTTGATAGATGAAACGATTGATTTCATTTCTAACATCTCGTTTGTATTCATTCCAATTGATATATTTGCCTTCCAAATGTTTCTGACTGACTTCAAAGAACATTTCCTTGACTTTGTCAAGGAGTGGCTCTGACTCTTGAATGTAAACAAATCCCTTTGTTACAATCTGAACATCACCAAGAATCGATTTCGTCTTTGGATTAACATGCGCTACAATGAGTAATGCCCCGTCTTCTGCTAGCAACTCTCTATCCTTCATGACAAAGTCATTGACATCACCGACAGCTGTACCATCGATCAGGATTTCCCCGACGCTGATGTCATTTTTTGATACATAGGCTTCTTGATCTTTAATGGTCAATACGTCACCATTATCGAGTAAGAAGACATCATCATCGATATAACCGATTTCATGTGCCAAACGTTTGACGCCATATTGATGTCGATATTCACCAATCACTGGAATGATGTATTTAGGTTTCAAGAGATTCATCATCATCTTGAGTTCATCCGCAGTTGCATGTGCTGATGTCAACAAGCGTTTGTCAATCATCTGTACTTGTGCATCACTTCGATAAAGCACATCAAGCGTACGGGCTGCCATTTTTTCAGTACCAGGTACTGGAGGGGTCATCAAGATCACAGTATCTTCTTCAGTGATATGAATCAACCTGTCAGATTTCTTGCACATTCTTTGTAGCATGAAGAAAGGTTCATGTCTGTTTCCTGTAACCAAAGCAACGATATCTGCATCATCATTCTTGTTTTTTTCATCGATATATCTTAAATTGATGAGAGATTCTTTGGGGATGTTCAAATAGCCATCTTCAATCGCGATATCAACGATGCGTTGTGCTCTTCTTCCTATTATCGCAATCCGTTTATGATGGGCTAATGAAATGTCGATAATGCGTTGGATCTTTCTCAAATCCGATGAGAACAATGACACGATAATGCGTCCGTCTGCATTTGCATAAACACTATTCAGTTTATGCATTAATGTGTTGTTAACACCGCCATTAAGCTCTAAAGTGGATCCTAAGGATTCTGTAATCAATGCCAAAACATGTTTTTCTCCAAGTTCATTAATCTTTCTGAAATCGGTTTGATACATCAAATCACCAGACTGATCGAAAGTAAAGTCACTGGTATATACGACAACACCATCAATCGTGTGGATAGCAATCCCTACGGATTCTGGAATAGAATGGGTTGTATTGAAAAACGTCACTCTGACATTACCAAATTTGATGATGCTGTTTTGAGAAATCCGGTTCAACGTTAATTCTTCTAGATTATATCCCTCATCCTTCAACATATCGGAAACGACTTGCATCGTAAAATTGGTTGCATAAACAGGGACATTAAGATCCTTTAAGATATGAGGTAAAGCACTGATATGGTCCTCATGAGCGTGCGTAAGGAAAATACCGCGTATACGGTCTTTCGCACGAATTAATATTTTATAATCTGGGATGATTTCATCAACCCCATAAAATTCGGAACTTGGATATTTAATCCCGGCATCAAGGATGAAGAGTTGTCGATCAACTTCGACAGCATACATATTCTTCCCGTTCTCGCCTAATCCGCCTAAAGCAAAAAAACGAATTTCACTCAAACTATCACTTCCTTCAGTAACGTTTTTCACTATGATTATTATACCATATTTTTATCAGATAACAATGATTTTGAACTGAAACTATGTTATGATGTTTATAGGTGAATAAACATGATCAATTACCCAATTAAGAGAAAAACACAAGTGAAAACAACGAACTATGCCAACCTAGGTATGACCCTTGAATCTGACATAGAAGCAACCAACACATACTATCTCAATCATGGGATTGCTGTGATTCATAAAAAGCCGACACCAATTCAGGTTGTGAATGTCAGCTATCCTGCTCGAAACAAAGCTAAAATCACAGAAGCTTATTATAAAACTCCTTCAACAACCGACTTTAACGGCATCTATCAAGGAAAATACATTGATTTCGATGCTAAAGAGACCAATTCTAAAACTTCAATGCCATTAAAAAACGTGCATGAACATCAGATTGAACATCTCAAACAAGTTAATCAGCAACAAGGGATAGCTTTTTTGATTGTGCATTTCAAAAAATATAATGAATATTACCTATTGCCCGCAAAGGTCTTGTTTGCCTTTTGGGATCTTCAGCATGACGAAGAAAAGGGACGAAAATCCATCCCTTATTCTGCTTTTCAAGAGCAAGCTTATCTCATTCCATTTGGGTATCAACCACGACTTGACTATTTAAAGATTGTTAAGACTAAGCTGTTTTGAGACCTAAATAATTCGCATTGAGATCCACCATACGCTTGCGAATAAGTACAGCAATCAGTATAGTAATCACAGTTGTAGAAAATGTATATCCCAAATTATACGTAATGAAGGAATAAACCCAAGCATTGAAATCTGCGGTTGTACTCCAAAAGATAACACCAGCAAGCGATACAGATAAATATCTAACAAATCCTGCTAGTCCTATACCTAAGATTGTCCATTTAATGCTACCTAATTTACCCATAAAAAATCCTGTAAGTCCATATGCGGTAAATCCTAGAAGATAATCTAGTAAGAATGACCATCCCACAATGTAACCACTCGGTGCTAGTATGATTTCAAACACCCCATAAACGAATCCAGAAATGATGCCATATTTCAATCCGTAAAAATAACCGATTAAAACAAGTGGCAACATCGATAATCCGATAAAGTTCCCGCCAAATGGCATATTGAACATCGGTAAAACAAAACGAATAACTAGTTCTATTGCGAATGCAATAGCAACAAAAGCACTACTCATTGTGAGTTTTTTCAATTCCAAACTCTTTTGCATTTTCTTTTCCTCCTAAGAAATAAAAAAATTTCTATGGAATACCAAAGAAATTGAAGGTTATATGTATTCATATCGCCTATCCCTCCGCTGGTATCATCCAGATCAGGTTCGCGGGTCGACTTTCGTCCTCTCAGCATTGAGCTCCCCGTAGTGATCAATCATATCATACCACTTTTAAACCGATTTATCAACGACCCTACATAGAAAAGAGGCAACACAATGTCAGATATTCTTAAAGCAGTTCTTGTCTTGATCTTTCTTCTGGTTTTGTTACTTGTTCCAAACATAAGAATCATTCAACCTAACAAAGCCTATATTATTGAAAGACTTGGCCGTTTTTATAAGCTGATCGATCAACCTGGATTCTATTTTACTGTTCCTATTATTGATCGTGTCCTTCAAGTTGTTTCTCTTGAAGAAAGTAAATTCAATACATCATTCTTTTCTAATGAAAATGGGACACATTTTGATATGACAATAACGTATAAAATAACAGATCCAAAATTATTCGCTTATGCTGCTTTAGACTCTATTGGTAATTTCAAAGCATATATAGCAGAATCCATGCAGGATGCAGAGAGATTAGATAAAGAACACGAACTAATGATTAGTGAAGCAGCGGTATCTTATGGAATCGAAGTCATTGAAATATGTGATAAATAACATTTAATAATTTTTAGTAATATTTCTTGCATTTCAAATAATTCGGTGTATAATAAGAAGTGTAAGGAGTGATATCTATGGAAATTACTTGGTTTAACGAAAAACCAAAAGATTGCATTGTGACTTTTGCAGCTGGAAACATCACGTTGAATAAACCAGCTACAACATTTTTCGAAACCGCCTATAGTGTCATGTTGGGTTTAGACAAGGCGAACAAACTCATCGTGGTCAAACCACTGAGTAAAGCCGATGCGCTACGTCACGATATTGCTGAAAACAAAAAGTATCGAATTACAGTTCGTACATCTTACAGCCGCGTGACCAACAAGGCATTTTTAGAGGAAGTCGACGAATGGCTAAATCTAAACCTTGAGTTTGAAACACACAAATTCAAGGCAAATTGGGACAAGAAAGAACAAATACTTGTCATCGATATGAAGGAGGAATTATAGGATGGATTGGATGCAATGGATGTGGTTAGGGATTTTTCTAAGTGCCCTGTTTATTGAATTTGCTACAGCAAATTTGGTGAGTGTTTGGTTTGCAATCGCTGCGATTCCAAGTTTTATCATCGCATTGATTTTCCCAAATACATTTGCACTTCAGGTCATTCTGTTCGTGGTGGTTGCTGCAGTCACACTACTCTTCACTCGACCACTCGTCATGAAATACTTCAAAACAAATGAAATCAAGACCAATGTAGATACATATATTGGTTCCATCGGTGTTTGTGTACAGAAGATCGAACCCCTTGTGATTGGAGCTGCCAAGGTCAATAACCGTGAATGGTCTGCCATTTCGAGTCAAGTCATTGAAGTTGGCGAAAAAGTCAGAGTACTTGATGTTGAAGGTAACAAACTTATTTTAGAAAAAGTTGAAGAATAAAAATATATAAATAGAAAGAGGTAAAGATATGAAATTATTTGAGTCATTACTTAGTCCGATCGCTTTGACAGCAGGACAGATTACAATCATCATTGTTGTTGCAATTTTGTTAATCGTCATTGCATCAAGTTTCAGATTGGTCACTCAGACCAAAAAGGTCATTATTGAACGTCTTGGTGGTTATTACACAACTTGGGGTGTTGGTATCCATTTCTTAGTTCCAATTTTAGACCGTGTTGTTAGAACCGTATCCCTTAAGGAACAAGTTAAGGATTTCGATCCACAACCTGTTATTACCAAAGATAACGTTACGATGCAAATCGACACTATCATCTTCTTTGCTATCACCGATCCAAAAGCTTACACCTATGGTGTAGAAAACCCAATGATGGCAATTGAAAACATCTCAGCTACGACATTACGTAACATCATCGGCGAACTCGACCTTGACCAAACATTGACATCCAGAGACTTAATCAACACCAAGATGAGAGTCATTCTTGATGAAGCAACTGACCCATGGGGTATTAAAGTCAACCGTGTTGAAGTAAAGAACATTGTTCCACCAAAAGACATTCGTGACTCGATGGAAAAACAAATGCGTGCAGAACGTGAAAAGCGTCAGACCATTCTGATTGCTGAAGGTGAAAAGCGTTCCAAGATTCTAGAAGCTGAAGGGGAAGCTGAAGCTGTATTGCTTAGAGCTGAAGCTGCCAAGAAGCAAAAGATTCTAAACGCAGAAGGTGAAGCAAGCGCAATCTTCAAGATCAAGGAAGCTGAAGCACTTGGTATTAAATTGATTAAGGATGCTGCTGCTGACCAAGCAGTCTTGACACTTAAGTCACTTGAAGCACTTGCTCAAGTTGCAAACGGACAGGCTACAAAGATTGTTGTTCCTACAGATATCACCGATATCGCATCAACAGTTTTGATGGCTGCTGAAATCGCAAAAGAAAACAAACCATCTAAATAAAAAAATGCAAAGGCTTGGCTTAGCTAAGCCTTTTTTCTTTGCAAAAAAATAAGACGAAATGTCGTCTTATTCTTTTTTATAAATGATCAATGGGACTTCCATCTCATCTTGAGTAAGTCCTGCATGATGCCCTTTAAATCTTGAGTGTTCTTTGAAATTGAACATTTTATTTGAAATTGAGATTGCGACATAATCACCGATAAAAGATTCAAGAAGTTCATGTTGATATCCGGATCCCATGAGTCTGGAATCAATGAGTTCTTCTCTGGTCATCAACTGAAAGTACTCTCCATATTTATCATGGAAAAGTCGTAAGAATTTATCTTTCTTGAACTTTTTAATAAAGAAGCTTGTCGCTCTAGGTTCCATGGATGGTTTTCTTCTGAGTAATGACATTAAGGCTTTATCATCAAATAAATCAATACCTTCAACATTGGTTAATCCATGATCTGCTATGACGATCATGACTGTATCTTGATTTATTTTTTTTGATAAGTTAGTCATGGACTTGTTCAATTCGATCAGTTTGGCTTTGGTTTCTTCTGCATCGATT
Source organism: Acholeplasmatales bacterium (assembly GCA_003249785.1). Lineage (GTDB taxonomy): Bacteria > Bacillota_I > Bacilli_A > Acholeplasmatales > Acholeplasmataceae > Peloplasma. Next base: position 8,338 of record QKIB01000044.1, on the reverse strand, counting down.
CCATAATCATGCTGAGTTAAATCCGGTTCCGTCCAATAGACATAGGTGAAACTCTGTTCATCGAGTGCCGTAATTTCCAACACCCGTTCTATTTGCTTATCTAAAGATTCATAACCATCAGATCTGAAAGCTGGAAATAGTTCATAAGTCTTCACATCAGGACTATGTCTTTGAATCCTTTCATAAATGGTAGGGTACTTTAAGTATGTATCTCTTAAGACTTTATCATACTTAACGGATTTATCATAGAAATCTTCATTCAAAAAGACAATTGCATTTGTTTTTTCATTCTTAAAATACTGAACCCATCCGACATATCCTGTAGAAATTGGAGGTAATCCGGATAAAACACTATTGGTTGCTGCAACCGTGGTGGGTGGAAAGACTGAAGTAATCACTTGTTTGACGTTTTTTCTCAAGAAATCATCAGGTTTCAGAAATTGATTGATGATATTGATCCCCATTCCATCCAAAAGAACCAAAACAACATGTTTTGGATTATCTTTGAGTGCTTCTTCTAAGACTGGAATAGACACAAAATTGCTTTGTGCATGATAATGTTTCAGAATGGTTGTTGAAACATTGAGGATTGAGTTTCTGTAATTTGGTTTTAAGATCATCATCGGTTCACTTAATGGTTTGTTTGATCAAAACGATATGCTTTTCCTGATTGCCTATGGATATGGCATTTAAAATCAGAGACTTCGCTTCATCAATACCTTTTTCTCTAACATAGAGCGTAGCTATGCTTTCACCCTTCTTAACATAAGAGCCGATCTTTTTATGTAAATCAAGACCAACATCAAGATCGATCGTATCTTCTTTGGTTTCACGTCCAGCACCCAATCTCATGGCTGCTTTTCCGATATCCAGTGCATTGATGTCCATGACATATCCTTCTTTTTCAGAAAGCACTTCAACTGTATTTTTTGACAACAATAAACTTGGATCATCTAAACGATCCAAATCACCACCTTGAGCTTCAACGAGTTCTAGGAATTTTTCATAAGCAGTTCCGTTTTGCAACGCTTCTTGAAGTTTAACTTTTGCCACTTCAAAATCAGTTTCAATTTGTGCATCTAAAAGTAAATGTGCCCCAATTTCGACAGTTACATCAACAAGATCTTTAGGACCTTCTCCATTTAACGTTTCAATGGCTTCATAAACTTCAAGTGCATTGCCGATCTTATGACCGAGTGGTTCATCCATACCTGTCAGTAGAGCGGTCACTTTCTTACCTGCTAATTTACCGATTTCAACCATCAATTTTGCAAGTTTGACAGCATCTGCTTCAGTTTTCATGAATGCGCCATGTCCGACTTTGACATCTAAAACGATAGCATCAGCACCACTTGCTAGTTTTTTAGACATGATGCTGCTTGCAATCAGAGGAATACATTCTACAGTTGCTGTAACATCACGCAGTGCATAAAGTTTCTTGTCAGCAGGTGCGACATCTCCACTTTGCCCGACAATTGCAATCCCTATTTTTTTGACTTGTTCGATAAAATCTTCTGCCTCAAGAACAACTTGATAACCAGGAATACTTTCTAATTTGTCAATCGTTCCTCCGGTATGTCCGAGTCCACGTCCGCTCATTTTGGCGAATTTGACGCCTAGACTTGCCAAAAGAGGTCCTAAGACCAACGTGACTTTGTCACCAACACCACCGGTGGAGTGTTTATCAACCTTGATGCCAGGAATCTCACTTAAATCAATTGAATCTCCAGAATCACGCATAGCGAGTGCCAGATATGTGGATTCTTCATCATTCATGTTTTCAAAATAGATAGCCATCAGTAATGCACTGATTTGATAATCAGGAATCTTACCTTTGGTATACCCTTGAATGATGAATTCTATTTCTTCTTTGGTTAATGGATAACCATCTCGTTTTTTGGCGATTAAATCTACGATGTGCATAATCTCGCCTCCTTAAATCTATTTTATCATAATGTCGCTCATTATGTTATAATGAGGTGGTGAAAGAGGGATATCATGATACTTGCAGTTGTTAGACATGGCCAAACATATTATAATCTCCACGGAATCGTTCAAGGTAGAGTCAATATACCCTTGAATGAAACAGGAAAAGTTCAGGCTAAAATACTTGCTAAATTGTTATATGAAAAAAGCGAGCGTTTTGATGTAATCGCATCCTCGCCTTTATCTCGTTCATTAGAAACTGCTTATATTATTGCAAAGAAACTGAAGTACAAACATCCGATTCGTATTGAACCATCCTTCATAGAACGTGATTTTGCAAAACTTGATGGATGTCCTGTTGAAATTGCCATGCCACAAACCAGAGCTGAAGGTTATAGTCATGAGGGTTATGAAGATGATCATAAATTAATCAAGCGTGTCAAAAAAGCAGTTTTCAAACTTCAAGAAGATCTAGGTGATCAAAAGGTATTGCTCGTTGCTCATTCCCATGTGATTAAAGCACTAAGAATCATTGTTGATCCTTCACATTATGCATTCACAGACTTCATCCAAAATACTGATATATTCTATTTTGAAGTCAATAAAGAACAAATCAAAATGATTATCACATAAAAGGCTTTGCCTTTTTTTTATTCTGTCTTAATTGGAAATAGCCTATTCCATTTCACACTATTGTCTCTAGATTTGAATAAAACACCATAAATCGGTGATAAAAGTGCAGCGACAAACCCCGCAGCAAAGCCATTGTTGTATAAATCGAATCCGCCTTGGAAATTCAATGCAAGTGGTGTAATGAGCACATGTAAAAAGCCTGCAATTAATCCAGCGATAATGCCGAACTGACCTGCAAGAGGCGCAAGTCCAGTAACAAACAATACAGAAAGTGTCGATCCTATCGTCCAATCCAGAGGGGTGAGCTCAATAGCCAATATTGCTCCAACAATCACAGGTAGTGCATTCAATGGATGCTTTCCAAAGACGGAAAATCCTAAAATCGTGAGCACAGCACCCATCACTGGTCCATTGATTTCTATCTTTGCAACATAGATAATCAATGCACTGATCAATCCCATGACACCTACATTCAAGAAACCAACATCTAACCCATACTTACCCGTAAAATCAGATAATAATCTGCCTGAGTCATTAAGGAGTTTAGGATATTTCTTCAAAACATGCTTATTCATCACAAACGCTACCGCAATCGCTAAAACTGAAATCACTAAAATAGCGATAAGCAAAATCTCATGATAATCATGGCTTAGGTTCTCACCTCTGGTGATTGTCAATCCAAAAGATGTGAGTATACCAGTTAAGATCATAGAGATAACGCCCATCGAAAATCCAGTATTATACAAATTATAACCTTGGTGGAATTTCATCGAATCAATATTAAATGCTGGCAATATAAATCCTATTGCAATCCCGATCATAATCCCAATAGGTAATCCGATATAGATAGGAAATCCAGCACCAAATGCCATGAAACTGATCACAGGTGAAATCCCTGAAGAAAGCAAAAAGACCAATATATGATCTTTGCAGTCAGCTCTGGTTGCTTTGCAATAAAGGTAAACACCTAAATACAAAGGCAGAGCATTATAAAGGTTCTTCCCAAAAAAAGCAAAACCCGCTATCGTGAGTAAGCAGGCAAAAATAGGTCCGGTGACTTCGACCTTCATCCACTTGAGGATGAGCATGTTGACCAAAATGGTCAAAAGCACATTGAACAATGTAGCCCCTAAGCCACCAATATAAAGATAGTCAGATAATAAAACTGAACTGCTTGTTAAAATTTGCCTATACCTACTTAAAAGTGTCGGTAAAGGTTCAACAATCATAATGACCAGAAGTCCAACTAACAAAAGCATAATAGCAAGATTGCGTTTCATAAAACTTAGAATGTGTTGTGTCATGATTTATTTCCTTTCAATTGAATTCATCATTGGAAAGATACAAAGGATGGCATAGCAGCATTTTTCTTCTTGTACCTCATATTATACCTGAAAATTAGCGAATCTCCAAGGATACATAAAAAAAACCTCTTGTTTCCAAGAGGACTGTTTTAGATTAAACATTTTCTAAATGATTATTGATGATATGAAACATTTTATCAGCAATATCAGCAGTTGCTAGTTCTTTCACATCGTCATATTTGACGATAGGATGAATAATTACCTTAATCTTTGTCGATCTGAAAGGTGCTCGATATTTGATATTGGTTGTTCCTTGTAAACTGATAGGAAGCATATCCGCACCAGCTTTCATCGCTACACGATAAGCACCAGCTCTCATAGCAACCATCTTTTCTTCGTTACGATCCTTGATACCACCTTCAGGGAAAATAATCATGCCCATACCGTCTTTGACCACTTTGATGGCATCTACCATACTTTTAGCAGTATTCCGATTAGATGACCGATCGATAGGGAATGCCCCAAGGTACTTTAACCATGTTCCAATCAATGGAATTGAAAAGATGCTGAGTTTAGGTGTAAACGTTGCTGGATGCTTCATGATTTCCATGATGATAAAAGGATCAGCATAAGATTTGTGGTTGGCATAAATGGTCAATCGACCTGTTTTTGGCACATGTTCAAGTCCTTCGACACTGATGTTGAGTCTTAAGACGAAATGATTCATACAAGCTGCAACAGATCGTGTCACATAAGTCTTATATGGATTAGTTACTTTTGTCCATTTCATGATGGGTAAATTAATGAATAGAAAGAGTACAATGCCAATCAACCCTGCAAAATAGGACAGAATGAACCAGACAGGAATCAAATAGAGATTACCTACCCACACGGTCAGAAAATATGTTGTTGAAAACCAAAAAATTAAAAATAAAGCAGAAATCATGATGTGATCCTTTCATAAACCGAGAAAATGAGACCATCCTCGATCTGATAAGTCAACAGTCTAAATGCTCCAAGATTAAATCTTGGGAAATAAACATTGCCTTCATGAGTCTTAAGTATATACGTAATATAGAGACGGTCTGCATAAGGCAATGCAAGTTGATAAATTGTTTTTCCACCAATCACCATGACATCTTCACTAGTTTCCTTTAGGAAAGTAAACAAATCTTTTACATGAGTTGCATCAGGATATGATGCATCATTGATGTTGGCAACATAAACTTTTTTAAATGGCATAGGTTTTTTAACATAATAGGATTTCAAGGATTGATACGTCATATCACCCATCAGAACAGCACACTCTTTTGTGTGACTTTTGAAGTAGGCAAGATCCTTAGGATAATGCCATGGCAAAAGATTGTCTTTACCAATCAACCAATTTTCGTCCATCGCCCAAATCATCGAAATCATACAGCCACCTTGCCTTTGATTGCAGGATATGGATCATAGTTCACGAGTTCAAAATCTTCAAATTTAAAATCGAATAATGAAGTAATTTCAGGGTTGATTTTCATTTGAGGTAATGCTCTTGGTGTTCTTGATAACTGCAATTCAATTTGTTCAAAATGGTTTTGATAGATATGCGCATCCCCTAAAGTATGAACAAATTCACCAGGTTTCAAGTGTGTCACTTGAGCAACCATCATAAGCAACAAAGCATATGATGCAATATTGAATGGTACGCCTAAGAAAATATCGGCACTACGTTGATAAAGTTGAAGAGAAAGCTTTCCATCTCTAACATAAAACTGAATGAGCGTATGACAAGGAGGTAGTGCCATGTCCTTGATTTCAGCAGGATTCCAAGCACTCAAGATCATTCGTCTTGAATCTGGATTGTTATGGATTTCATTTAGGATATAGCTAAGTTGATCCACCCCATTGAAGTTACGCCATTGAGCACCATAAACAGGTCCCAATTCACCATGTTTTTTGGCAAACTCAGGATCTGTTTTGATTTTGTTTACGTAATCATCCATGGTTTCATTCTGATAGTCTTTGCTTGTTGTGAAGGCTTTATACGGCCATTCATTCCAAATCCGAACATCATGATCCACGAGATATTTGATGTTGGTATCTCCTTTGATGAACCATAAAAGTTCATGAATGATTGATTTAAGATGAACTTTTTTTGTTGTCAGCAAAGGAAAGCCTTCGCTCAAGTCGTATCGCATTTGATAACCAAAAACACTTTTGGTTCCTGTTCCGGTGCGATCCATCTTAAAACTGCCATGGTTCATGACATGCTGACATAAATCGAGATACGCTTTCATGAAGTCCTCCGTTATTTTGAAAGTTCGTAAAGTGCTTCTGTGTAAATGGCTGTTGCCATCAAGAGATCATCAAGATCGATGAATTCATTCTTTTGGTGAATATAGGTTGGCTTATCCAAAAAATGAGGTCCAAAAGCTACACAATTGGGCATCGCTCTTGCAAACGTACCTCCACCAATATTGATGGGTTTCGCCTTCTTGTCTCCTGTGTGCTTGATATAGACATTCATCAATGTTTGAACCAAAGGAGATTTTGGATCCTTATATAACAATTTCTGATGTGAATCCACTTTAACTGTTGCACCAAATTCTGAAACAGCTTTTGCGATTTCTGAAACAACATTATCGAAGTCGACTCCATTTGGATATCTGAGATTCAAGCGAATCGTATACGTTCCATTTTCTGATGAAATGACACCAAGATTATTGGTCAAATAACCCATTTCTTCATCATGATAATCCACACCGAGTTTTGTACCATGGATATCATGAATCAGATATTTTTCAACAAGGTGTACCAAAGGATGATCAATCTTTTCTTCAATCAAGAATTCAAAGAGACGATCAATGGCATTTTCACCGTATTGTGGTGTAGAACCATGTGCACTCTTACCTACTACTTTAACGATGAGATGTCCATTTTTATGATCGATATGACCTTCATACTCTTTTTTCTTCAAGAATACCTTGAATGATTTTTCAAAATCTTTAACAGGATTGAGTTCAGCAGATGCATAATCTGGAACCATATTGTCTCTGAATCCGCCACTGACTGAAAGTAAAACTTCTGAATCCAATTGTCCCTGAACTAAAATTCTTGATATGCCTTTTTCAGCATAGATGAGTGGAAAATCAGCATCTGGAATAAATCCGGAAACTGGTGCTTCAGGATAAACACTGAAATAATGACGCATACATCTCCATGATGTTTCTTCATCATTTCCGAGAATCAGCTTGATACGTTTGGATAAAGGTACGTTCAGTTCTTTAAGAATCTTTAACGCATAATATGCAGCTATTGTTGGTCCCTTGTCATCTTCAGTTCCACGTCCATACATTCTACCATGATGAATTTCAGCGCCATATGGTTCATAGGTCCAGTCATTACCAGCAGGTACGACATCCAAATGTCCAATCATACCAACAAAATCTTTTTGTTCTCCATATTCGATATGCCCAGCATATCCATCAAGATTGACAGTTTTGAAACCATCTTTCTCACCTAAGGAAAGCATCATATCCAATGCTTCTTTAATACCTTCTCCAAAGGGAGCATTTTTACGATTGGGATCAAATGTTGTCAATTCTGAATTGATCTTGATCAAACGAGTCAAATCATTGATTATATCATCTTTTCTTTTTAAAACTTCATCTTTAAAATTTATCGACATAAATATCATCTCCTCTTTTCATTGTAGCACAAATTAGAAGGGGAATAAAGCAAGTATGAATCATATTTTATTTTATAAATAAAAAAGTGCACAAGATTAAACTTGTACACTAATCGTAATATCGCCAGTGCTTGTTGTGATTTTCAATAAGATCGTCCCTGTGCTCGTTTGATGTTTGTTGCCTTGATCATTACCATTGACAGTAATATCACCGGTGCTTGTACTCAAATCATATCTTAAATCCATAGGCGTAGATTGATTGAATTCAACACCTCCTGTATCGGTCGCTAGATCAAATGATGATGCCGTCGAATCTGTTAAGACCATATGACCTGTTGAAGTTGTCGCTGTCAGTGCTCCAATCACATCTGTATGAGAAATCTGGATTCTACCTGTGCTCGTTCCAGCAGTGAATACTGACGCTGTCGCATAATCAACGGTGATTCTTCCAGTTTCTGTATCTAGGACAATCGTTTGAGCATCAACATGATTGAGTGAAATGGAACCAGTTGAACTATTATTCTGTAGATTTCCAGATAACTCAAGATTTGATAAAATGGCATTTCCTGTTTCTAAATGGATATTTAATGATGTCATATTGACCTGATCAATCTGAACTTTACCTGTACTAGTGTCAATTGCTATACTGTTGGCATCACTTGGTCCCTCAGTATAAATAATATCGCCAGTATCACTTGAGAAGTTATAACTTAGAATCCATGATGAAGGAACTTCAATCGTCACGGTCATGATTTCATAAGATGCAAATTTGAAATTGAACCAATTAAAGAAGACGGGTTTAGTA
>QKIB01000088.1 GCA_003249785.1 Acholeplasmatales bacterium | reverse complement strand
CGGAACACTATTGTATGCGCCAATGCTAGAGGCTTGCGTCGAGAAACCGCCTGTAGCAACCGCACAAATCGAGTGGTTGATTGCATCAAATACAGGCATTCCGAAGATGACATAAAAGAGTGAGCCAACTGCGATGTACCCAATATAGATAGATAAAATGGTTCGTCCTGAACGAATCAGGTTAGGCACTAGTTTGTCACTATGGCCTTCGGCACTATATAAGCGCATCCCGAATTTGTCTGAAATCGCTGAGGTCAAAACTAAAACAAGACCGACCCCACCAAAAAACTGTAATAGACTTCTAAACAGTAGAAACATGCCAGGTGTTTGCTCAACATTGACAACAGTGAGTCCAGTTGTCGAATACCCACTTGTTGCTTCAAAGATACTTTGTGTGAAATTGTAAGTTCCTGTCAGCATGAACGGAACAGAGGAAATCAGAATAGCTATAATCCAGATTAAAACGACTAGGACAGCATCCTGATGTCTTTCCAATTTGCCTTTTTCTCTTTTTCTAAATAAGAAAATGACAAAAGAGCCGACAAAGATGCTTGTTAATCCAGGAATCAGGAAGTACTGAGCATACGGTGCTTCTTCTGGTCTGAATGCAAGCAAAACAAGTGGCAAGAGATTAATAAATCCGATTAAGAATGCAAAGATACCCAAGTAGTTGATGATTAACGGATATCCAGAGGTAATCTTCTTTTCCATGTGGTTTGTCATCTTCTCTTCTTAATGAATTCTACGATTTCATCCTGTTCGGATGGCGTTGAAATAATAATCAGTTTATCATCAGCTTTGATGATTGTATCCCCTTTAGGAATGATGACATGAGGATCTCTGAAAATACAGCTGATGTTGATGTTTTTAGGAAAGTTAATGTCCATAATGCGTTTGTCTACTAAAGCAAAAGTCGCTTCAACACCCATTTCAAGCATTACGATCTTTTCATCTTCGATGGAAAGCGTCTTGATGATGTTTTCAACAGAAGATTCGTTGAGGATGGTTTGTGCCAAAAGATATGTCGATGATATGACGGAGTCAACACCTAATTTTTTGAACAATTCAACGTTCTTAGGATTTTTGACTTTTGAAACAGTTCTTTTGATATTGAATTGCTTTTTAGCAGTTAAGCATGTGATGTAATTATCTGTGTCACTATCAGATAGTGCGAGTAACACATCAGCATTATGTGCTTCTGCATCGGATAAGACATAAGCTTTCGTAGGATCACCAGGGAAAACGGAAATATCATTGTTGGTTGAAATATATTCCGCGAATTCCTTATCCTGATTGATAACAATCAGTTGATGTCTTTCCTGTTTCAGCATTTTTACAATAAAGTCGGCTTCATGTTTACCACCAGTTATGACGATTTTCATTTCTTTTCCTCCTCTTTGTAATTATTCATGAATTCATTGAGGGAGAGTGTGAACGGATAGATTGCTTTGATGTAGGTGCCTTCTAATAAACTACCCTTGTCTGTATCTGCGAGTCTCACAAAAATCGTAGGCACATTATAAATGTAATAACAAATATGTCCCAAATAGATATTGACATTATCGCTGTCTGTTGTGATAACGACTGTCTTCGCATGCTTGATATAGGAGTTTTCAAGCACAGATAAATCTGTGGCATCACCAACAACCTGATATCCAGAAAATGATTCCTGTAACTTTCTAAATGAATCATCTGTCGCATCGATGATGATGACATCCTCGCCTAGTTCAGACATTTGTGTTGCAATATTGGATCCAAGACGTCCAGACCCGATGACAATAAACTTGTTTCTTTTCATTTTTCTGATCTCCTTGTGTTTTATTCTTGTTCAAGAATAAGACTTTTGATCTCATTAGAAATTCAAACACCTAATTTATTTTAACACTTTTTTCATTAAATGGGTAATAAAAAAAGAGTACAATAACGAATTTGTACCCTTTTAAACCTCAAATATTTACTGAGATATATGACCGAGTAGTGGTTGTTCAGTGTGATCCATGAGGATCGCACCAATCGGTGCTGTAATCAAAATTGCTAAAACTGCAACCGTTAAAATCAAAAGACCACTGGACATTCCCATTGCTAAAGGAATGGCACCAATCGCAGCTTGAACAGTTGCTTTTGGCAAGTAACTAAATCCGACAAACCATTGTTCCTTGAAATTGAGTTTTGATCCAAGTAGGGATAAATGAACACCTAACAGACGTGCAATCATGGCAATACCAATTAATGCTAGCGCAACCAGTCCTACATTAAATAACACGGATAAATCAACGGTTGCTCCTACAAGAACGAACAGCATGATTTCTGCAATAACCCAGATCTTTTCAAACTTCTGAACAAGTCTATTCGCAAGATGCTCATGTGATTTTAATATTGCACCAGCTAGTGTGATGACTGCCAAGATACCGGAGACCGGTACGATACCAGACAATGCACTTTCCAAAACCAGAAACAAGAATCCAAATGAGAAAATAATCAAAACTTTCATCGTATCTCTGATATGGAACTTCTTAAAGAACCAGACAAGTCCCAATCCAGATACAATCCCTAAAGTGATTCCCAATAGAATCGCAATCGGAATATTCAAGAACGTCATCAAAGACAGATTTGCACCTTGATACAATTGGATGAGAGAACTGAAAACAATCAATATGAACACATTATCGATGGATGAACCAGCCAAGATCATTTGTGGAATCTTATGTTCTTCTCCTTCATGTTTGCTGATCAAATGAATCATACGAGGAACAATTACTGCTGGAGAAACTGCAGCTACCACAGCACCCATGATAGCAGCATCAAGGAAACTCAGATGGAAAAAGAGTTGTGCAAAAACTGTGATGATTACCATTTCAATCGTTGCAGAAACAAAAGCAAGCAACATCGCTTTCTTTCCAACTTTCTTCAAATCTTCAAGATCCAACGACAACCCTGCTCTCACTAAAATGACAACCAAAGCAATCTGTCTAAGCTCTGTTGATATGCCCAGAATATTGGAACTAATCAAATCTAAAACATAAGGTCCTAAAATGATTCCAGTAAATAACATCCCCAAAATCTTTGGAAGTTTCAGCAAGATAAAGATTTGTGATAAAAACAGACTCAGCAAAATGATCAAAGCAATCGATAATAACATAGTTCCCTCCAAAAAAAAACTTCACAACAAAAATTGTTGTAGAAGTCATTAGCTTTCGCGGTTTAAGTGTTTACACTTTGGGAGACGTTCATTCCCTAAGCTCTATTATACATGATAACCATAAACTGTCAAGATTCTTTAGCTTTGATCACTTAAGATATCTTTTGGAAACTTCAAATAAATCAAATAGGCTAATAACAGTTTAAGTATGTCAAATGGAATAAAGGGTAAAAGGCTCAACAAAGCGCTTATATAGCCTAGTGACAAACTCACTGATAGCCAGATGGCTGCCAGTAAATATAATCCCAGAATCCCTACCAAGCCACCGATACTTAAATCATAAATCTTTCTTTTTGTTTTCGATTTAAAAAACGAAATGAAGAAACTCACCAAAGGAAACAGAAATAAAAATCCGCCTGTTGGTCCTAATAAAACAGAGAGTCCACCACGTGCACCGCTAAAGACCGGTAACCCAATCGCTCCAATAAAGACATAGATGAACACTGTAAGGAATGCTTCTTTAGGAACAAACAAATATCCAGCAAGCATGATTAACATCGTTTGCAAAGTGAAGGGAACCTGCACAGAAGGAATTTGTATTGGTGGTATCAAGTAGACGGAAACAGCAATGAATGCCGCATATAGTGACACTCTTGTAATCTGTCTGATTTTCATAAAACGATTTGCTCGTAGCTTTCCATCAACAGTCCGATGAGTTCATCAAACAGATGCTTGATATTGATTTTTTCGTTCAAAATCAAATTGAGTGAAGTTGCTCTGGAATTGATGAAATTTTGCTGATTGATGTTCATGCCGACACCAATAATGACGTAATCAAAAAGATGTGCTGATGCTTTGGTTTCAATCAAGATGCCACATAACTTCTGATCATGGTAGTATATATCATTCGGTTCTTTAAAGGTTACCTCGATATTCTTCTGCTGCAAAAACAAAAGCAACGTGGAAGTAATCCACCTTCTGATATCATAAGTTTTTTTGACATCCACATGTTTAAGCAAAATGGAAAAAAGAAGGTTTTCACCTTTTTCTGATTCCCATTTTCTGTCAAATTGACCTCGACCTTCACTTTGATGATTGGCACGAATGATGGTCATATTTGGAAAATACGTTTGATTTTCTTTTAAGAAATTGCTCGTTGATGATAAATCATCGAATTCAAGCAGTGTATAGGAGATCATGCTGGTCCTACAGCAAAGGAAAGTTCTGCTTCACAAACGAGTTGTCCATCAACATAAGCTTTTGCAGTGCCAAAACCAAAAGATGCCCTGAACTTAGTCAGTTCACATTCTAAAATCAATTTGTCGCCTGGAACAACACTCTTTCTAAATTTAGCATTAGAAATACCAGTGAAATAAGCAATCTTGCCTCTATAATCTTCATGAGACAACAAAATCACTGCACCGACTTGTGCCAACGATTCAATAATGATCACACCTGGCATGACTGGTTTTCCTGGAAAATGGCCTTTAAAATAAAACTCATCTTCAGTGATATATTTCACACCAACAGCACGTTTCAAACTGATTAGTTCCGTGATTTCATCAAGGAACAGAAAAGGTTCGCGATGTGGAAGGATCTTCTTAATTTCTTCTTGATTCATGTTCATTCCGCCTTCTTAAAGATAATTGCTGCATTCTGTCCACCAAAACCGATATTGATATTCATAACATAGTCAACATCTTTTTTTGCAAATACATTCGGAGTATAGTTCAAATCACATTCAGGATCTGGTTCATTCAAGTGAATGGTTGGAGGAATAAGTCCAGTTTCTAATGTTTTGATTGCTGATATGGTTTCTATTGCACCAGCTGCACCTAAAGCATGACCAGTCATGGATTTGGTGGAACTGATTGCTAAATCATAAGCCGCTTGTCCAAATGCATTTTTGATACCCATGGTTTCATATTTGTCATTTAATATGGTTGATGTACCATGTGCATTGATGTATCCAATCTGTTCTGGTTGGATGTTCGCATCTTCTAGTGCAAGTTTTAGACATTCTGTAATGCCTGCTGCTGTATCATCTGGTGCTGTCACATGAAATGCATCGGATGTGGTTCCATATCCGACCATTTCAGCAATGATCTTCGCATTTCTTTTTTTCGCATGTTCGTATTCTTCAAGAATCATCACACCAGCGCCTTCAGCAACGACAAATCCAGCTCTTCTTGTGTCAAAAGGAACAGATGCAACTTCAGGATCATTTGAGAAATTGAGTGCTCTTAAACTTGCAAACCCTCCTACACCAATTTCATTGATTGGTGCTTCAGCGCCACCTGCAAAGGCAATGTCAAGATATCCATCTCTGATATATCTGAATGCTTCACCAATTGAGTTCGTACCTGCAGAGCATGCAGTGACTTGGGGAAGATTTGGGCCATAGGCTTGATAGCGAATACCAATTTTGGCACCAATAAGATTGATGATGGCATTCGGAATGAAAAATGGTGACATTCTGTCAGGTCCTCTTAGGACACTGGTTTTAACTTCTTCAAAGATAGTCGTCAGACCGCCTATACCGCTACCAACAAACGTGCCAAAACGTTTTCTATTGAGTTCAACACCTTCTAGTTGTGCTTGATTGTATGCTTCCTGTGCAGCGACTAAAGCTAAATTGGTGACGCGATCAGCTCTTTTGATTTCTTTTCTATCTAGAAAGTCTTCAAAATTGAGATTTTTCACTTCACCTGCTATGGTGACTTTCTGGTTGGATGTGTCAAAAAGGGTGATGAAATCAATCCCGTTTTTACCTGCAACCAGATTTTTAAATGATTCTTCAACTGTATTTCCAACGGGACTAACAAGTCCCATGCCTGTAACAACTACTCTTCTTTTTGTACTCATTTACATCACCAATCCGCCGTCAACCTCTAAGGTGTGTCCAGTGATGTATGAAGCTTCATCACTTGCGAGGAAAGCAACTGCATATGCAACTTCTCTCGCATCACCAAAGCGTTTCAGTGGAATTTGTCCTCTCCATTGATCTACGATTTCTGCTGATAATTTCTTTGTCATTTCTGTTTCGATGAATCCAGGTGCAATGGCATTGACTGTCACACCTCTAGCTGAAAATTCACGAGCTAGAGCTTTTGTGAGTCCGATCACACCAGCTTTAGATGCACTATAATTGGATTGACCCGCATTGCCCATTACACCAGAAACTGAACTGATGTTGATGATGCGTCCGTATCCGGATTTCATCATGGGTTTTGCTGCATGTTTACAGACATTCCAAACGCCTTTTAGATTGGTTGAGATCACACGATCAAATTGTTCTTCCTGCATACGCAAGATCAGTGCATCATCTGTGATTCCAGCATTATTGACGACAATATTGAGTGTGCCAAAACGTTCAATGGTCTGATTGACGAGTTTTTGTGCATCCTCATATTTAGAGATATCTGCCTGAACGGCAAATGCATGACCACCAAATGATTGAATCTCAGCGACCAGTTCCTCTGCTGCTTTTTCACTTCGATTATAGTTTAGAACAACTTGAACACCACGTTTTGCAAGTTCAAGTGAAATCGATCGTCCGATGCCTGCTGCACCCCCAGTGACGATTGCAACTTTATTTGTTAAATCCATGCTCCACTAACCATCCTTTCAATGCTTCTAATTCTTGATAATGATCCAAATGTGTCACATGCACATTCAAATCAATCTTTCGAATCAGACCTGATAAAACCGTGCCCGGTCCGATTTCGATGAAATGCGTGTATCCATCTTTGATCATCGCTGTAATGGATTGTTCGAAGTAGACAGATGACTGAATCTGCTTTTCCATGAGTACCTTGAGATCACCAAAATCCAAGTTTTGTCCTGTAGCATTCATATAAATGTCCACCTTTGCTGGATTTACAGAAATGCTTTTGAGATATTGGGCAAGATGATCGCCTGCTTGTTTCATCAGTGGAGAATGAAACGCTCCACTGACATTCAGTGGAATAGTACGTTTTGCTCCCTTTGACTTAGCAAGTTCTATTGCTTTTTCAACTGCAACTTTCTCACCTGAAATTACGACTTGAATTGGTGAATTATAGTTTGCAGAAACCACAATACCATAATCACTTGCTTCATCACAGATCAAATCAACATCTTTCGCACTGAGTCCAATAATAGCAGCCATCTTACCTGGGTTGTCTTGCGCACAGTCATTCATCCATTTAGCACGCATCTTGATTATATCAAGAATTGTTTCAAAATCAAAGATGCCAGCTGCATAGAGCGCACTATATTCACCTAAACTGAATCCAGTAACACCTTGAAAAGAAACTTGAAGGGATTTAAATGCCTCATAGGCAAATGCTGTAGCAAGAAAAACCAAAGGTTGTGTATATTGGGTTTCATTCAATTTTCCGTCATCTGATTTTAAAACTTCGATGATGTCATATCCAAGATGCTTTGATGCTACATCTAGAAGATGTTGAATCTGTGGATGACTCAGATAGTCAAGACCCATACCAGTATATTGGCTGCCTTGACCAGCGAAAACGAGTGCCAGTTTCCCCATTACATAACATCCAAACTTTCTTTATATTGATTGACACTATCAAATAAGCATTCCAATACTTCTTTGACAGTCTTCACTTCTTTTACTAACCCTGAAATTTGACCAGCCATGAACGATCCACGATCAACATCACCATCAAATACAGCACGTCTTAATGACCCTAAGGTCAGTTTTTCCAGTTCGATGAGTGGAACACCCTGATTACTCATTGAAAGGTATTCAACGGCCATTTTGTTCTTTAGAACGCGCACTGGTGCACCAGACCCTCTACCGGTAACAACTGTATCGGTATCTTTTGCTTTAACAACCTTCTGTTTATAGTTCTCATGAATCGGACATTCTTTAGTTGCTAATAGTACCGTTCCGATTTGAACACCTTTGGCACCAAGTGCAAAAGCTGCTAAAACACCTCTTTGATCAGCAATCCCACCTGCAGCAATGACAGGAATAGTAATGGCATCAGCAATTTGAGGGATCAATGCCATGGTTGTAAGTTCACCGATGTGTCCACCTGCTTCAGTGCCTTCGGCAACAACAGCATCCGCACCTTGTCTTTCCATACGAATAGCTAGAGCAACCGATGGAACAACAGGAACAACAACGATACCTGCCTTTTTCCAAGCTTCCATATAGATGCCTGGGCTTCCTGCACCTGTGGTCACAATCTGAACACCTTCTTCAACAACAACTTTGGCGATTTCTGGAGCATGAGGACTCATCAACATGATATTGACACCAAAAGGTTTATCGGTAAGTGCTTTGCATTTACGGATTTCTTCTCTCACCCAGTTTGCATCATATCCACCTGCACCAATCAAACCTAAACCACCAGCATTGGAAACAGCAGCTGCTAAAACGGCAGTTGCCACATTGGCCATACCACCTTGAATCACAGGATATTTTGTATGGAATAATTCACTAACGTTTTTCATGTTTGCCTCCTATAGCTGCAAGATCGCGCTACCCCAGGTGAATCCACCACCGAAGCCGACCAATAAAATTTTCTTGCCTTTGACTTCATGACTGTCAAAATATTCTGATATCGTCAGAGGGATGCTCGCTGCAGATGTATTGCCATATTCGCTTAAATTGAGCATGAATTTGCTCATCGGAATCCCTGTTGATTTCGCAACAGACTGAATGATGCGTTCATTCGCTTGGTGTGGAATGACCATATCGATATCATCGATAGAGAGTCCACTTTCATCTAAGACCTTGTGAATTGCTTCTTCCATGGCTCCAACTGCAAATTGATATACTTTTTTGCCGTCCATTTCAATGAAACGCTTTACAGTTAAAGATCCATTGGTATCGCCGCGTGCCGCATTAAAGAAATAAGCAGTATCTTTTGGATCATCACTGGGTTCGATAATCATCGCACCTGCTCCATCGCCAAAAAGGACACACGTATTTCTATCTGTATAGTCGACAATCTTTGATAAAATTTCGCCGCCTATCACAAGTGCTGCTCTAAAACGATTGGTTGCCAAAAGCGCTGAAGCAATTTCTAGTCCATAAACAAATCCTGTGCATGCTGCATTGATATCAAAACTCATCACTTCGTGATCGAGTCCTAATTTTGCTTGAATAAAATTCGCAGTTGATGGTGTCATCTGGTCACCAGTGATGGTTGCCATAATGAGTAGATCAATCTTGCTCTTATCGTAGTTCACGCGATTGATCGCTTCAACTGCGGCCATATAGGCCATATCACTGGTTGTCTCTTGAGACGCTTTACGTCTTCTATGAATGCCTGTTCTTGTAACAATCCATTCATGGGATGTTTCAACAAGCTTTTCCATGTCTTCATTGGTAACAATCGTTTCAGGGACATATTTGCCGCTGGAAATGATTTTAATCTTGGGTTGATTTCTCTTCATGAGATGCTCCTTTTTCGATGTAGATACCCATTTCTCTAAATTTCTGATAACGCATTTTCAGTAATTTTGAAGTATTCAAGGGGATCAGTTTTTTGAGTGTTTTCGATAATTCAGTCTTAAGAGACTGTATAGCAAAATCGGGGTCGATGTGTAACCCTTCGTTTTCGTATATGATGGTGTCAATGACATTGAATTTCATGAGATCTTCAGCAGTTAGCTTCATGATGCTTGCTGCATAATCCGCTTTAGCGCTGTCTTTGTAAATGATGGATGCAAATCCTTCTGGTGAAAGAATCGAATAGATGCTGTTTTCAAACATGAAAATATGATCACCGATTCCAATTGCAAGCGCACCACCAGATCCGCCTTCACTTAAGACAACCACAACGATTGGTGTCTTTAAACCAATCATGGCTTTAAGATTGTAAGCAATGGCTTGTGCCTGACCTCGTTCTTCTGCACCGATGCCAGGATAGGCACCTGGGGTATCTATGATACATAAAATAGGTCTTTTGAATTTTTCGGCTTGTTTCATCAGACGAATCGCTTTACGATAACCTTCTGGATGAGGCATTCCAAAATTATGCTTGATTTTTTCTTCGGTATTTCTACCTTTTTCTTCAGCAATAATGGTCATTGGAATTCCAGCAAATGTTCCTAGTCCTGCAGTAATCGATTCATCATCTGCATAGGCACGATCCCCATGAAGTTCGATGAAATCTGGAAAGAGTTCTTTAATGAGTAAACTTGCAGTCGGTCTTTTCGGATGTCTTGCCAGTTTGACTTTTTCCCAGGCAATGTTTGTTTCACTCATGACCGATCACCTGGCTTTCTTTGATGAAATTGTACAAGTTTGTATAAAGTCTTCCGCATATCCTTGCGGTGAACGATCATATCAACTTGACCATGTTCAAGTTGAAAAGCATCTGTTTGAAAACCTTCAGGTAATTCCTGTCTGATGGTCTGTTTGATAACTCTTGCTCCTGCAAAACCAATTAAGGATGATTTTTCAGCGATATTGATATCTCCTAATGATGCAAAACTTGCTGCTACACCACCGGTAGTCGGATTCGTCATCACACTGATAAATAATAGTCCTTTTTGGTCGAAATATTCTAAAGCTGCACTGGTTTTAGCCATCTGCATCAAAGATAAAATGCCTTCTTGCATACGCGCACCACCAGATGCTGAGAAAATGATGAGTGGGAGTTTTTGTTCTGTTGCGTATTCAATGAGTCGAGTGACTTTTTCGCCAACTGCACTTCCCATAGATCCCATCATGAAATTACTATCAAGAATACCAACAGCAACCTGATGGTTAACCAAATTAGCAGTTCCACACAAAAAAGCTTCATGAAGCCCTGAAAACTTCTTTCCTTTTTCGATTTTATCCTCATAATCAGGCATTTCCAAAGGATTGGAAGATTCGATATCGCCGAAAAATTCGACAAAGGAACCTTGGTCAAAAGTGAGGGACATACGTTTGAGCGCATTCATTCTGAAATGATACTCGCAGTATGGACAAATCGAATGATTAGCTTCTAGTGTTTTTTCATAGATAGCTGCGCCACATTGGTCACACTTCACAAAAAGACCGTCGGGGATGTCGATGGGTTCATATGATGCTTGTTTTTTTCTAATATTTTTTCTGAAATTTTCTAATTTCGCTTTTCGATCGTTTAAAAAGTTATTCATTATTCTCCGCCTCCACTAAGGCATTGAAACGGGCAATAAAACCTGTATCATATTGACCTTTAATGAAATCGGTATTGTGCATGATCAGATATTGATATTCAATATTGGTCATGATACCTTCGACGACAAATTGCTCGAGAGCAACTCGCATCTTTTTCACTGCTTCTTTGCGTGTGGGAGCATGAACGATGAGTTTAGCTAACAACGAATCATAATACGGTGGAACTTCATAACCAGGATAGATGTGCGTATCCAAACGAACACCAATTCCACCTGGAAATAAGATATTGTTGATTTTTCCGGGAGATGGAATAAATCCATGCATGGCATCTTCCGCATTGATTCTGCATTCAATGGCATGTCCTGATATCTTAACATCTCTTTGTTTGAATGATAGTGGTTTGCCATAGGCAATCTTGATTTGTTCTTTGACCAAATCAATGCCAGTGACAGCTTCTGTAATCGGATGTTCAACCTGGATTCTTGTATTCATTTCGATGAAATAGAAATTTCCCTTAGGATCAACGATGAATTCTAAGGTTCCTGCGTTAACATAGTTGATTGCTTTTGCCAGTTTGATAGCAGCCATACCAATCTTTCTTCTGACAATGTCATTTAAGATTGGAGATGGTGTTTCTTCGACCATCTTTTGGTTTCTTCTTTGAAGTGAGCAATCTCTTTCATATAAATGAACCGTATTGCCGACTGCATCGGCAATGATCTGAATTTCGATATGGCGTGGTGATTCAACAAATTTTTCAATATAGAGCGACTTGTCACCAAAACTGGTTTCAGCTTCCATTGAGGTCCGTTCAAAAGCATTGATGAATTCTTCATCAGAGCGAACAATTGAAATCCCTCTTCCTCCGCCACCACTGGATGCCTTGAGCATGACTGGGTATCCAATATGCTTGGCAATCTTCAACCCTTCATCCTGATCTTCGACAACACCATCACTACCTTCGACAATAGGTACCCCATTGGCTTTCGCAATCTTTCTTGCTGTTGCCTTGTCACCAATCATTGCAATCGATTTTGAACTTGGCCCGATAAAAGCAATCTTGCAATCTTCAACCATCTGTACAAATTGACTGTTTTCAGCTAAAAAACCATACCCGGGATGAATGGCATTACACCCAGTCGATATGGCAGCACTTAATATATTGTTCATGTTGAGGTAACTGTCTTTACTTTGGTTACCACCGATACAAACTGCTTCATCTGCTAGCTTGACATGCAAACTATGCTCATCAGCAGTGGAATAAACTGCGACCGTTCCATAACCTAATTCTTTTGCAGCACGAATGACGCGAACAGCAATTTCTCCTCTGTTCGCAATCAGTATTTTATTTTTCATTCACTTCACCAACTCGTATCAGGTTGTGATCAAAGCCGACGACTTCACCATTATGAACAAAGATCTCTTTGATGACACCATTGAATGGTGAAGTGATTTCATTCATAATTTTCATCGCCTCGATGATGCACACGACCTGGCCTTTTTTCACTGATTGACCAACTTCAACAAATGGAGTTCCATTTGGAGTTGCTGCAGCATAAAAAGTACCAACGAGCGGTGATTTGATCATGTTATGATTAGGTTGTGGTTTTTGTGGAGAAGTCTCTTTGACTTCGTTATTGCTATAATTTTCTTTAACGGTTACCTGGTTTTCCTTGTTTTTTGATAATCTTAATTTAAATCCATCCATTTCGAGCTCCAAGGTCATGAGCGTTGAAGTCTCGAAGTCCTTAATGATGCTTTGAATTTCTTTTATTGTCATATTATCCAATTCACTTTACTAGTATTTTTAAACCGATTCAACATCAAAGGCTGATGATTTTTTGACAGATTAATCCTGTCCAAAAGCCAAAGATGGGTGTTACTCAGATACCTGCATTAAGGATAAATCAATGAAATTTCCTTGTGTGCAAATACCCCACGTAATCTGATAACACACCCTTTCCGATCATATATTTCATTTGAATTTCAAAATATATACCTGTGTTTATTCTATCACATATTTATATCTTGTCAACACTTTTCATTATGTAAGCGGTTTTCTAAAAAACAAAAAGCCTATGAGTAAACTCATAAGCTCTCTCTATATCACTCTGTTTTCATAAGGTAAACCTTTGATGATCCTTTGTAAGGTATCTGTAACATGATCAATGAGTCTTTGTCTAACATATGGACTTGCACTGGCATTATGTGGGGTAATGAACACATGATCCATATGCCATAACGGATGATCACTTGGAAGCGGTTCTGGGCTCATCACATCCAAGCCTAAAGCCCGAATAGTTCCGGCTTTGAGTGCTTGAATCATATCATCCTGATTGATGATCTCGCCACGAGCAACATTGATGATTACAGCTGAAGATTTCATTTTTGTAAATGCTTGTTTATCGATCAAATGATAAGTTTGTTCAGTCAAGGGTAAAGCAACAACAACATAGTCACTGAGTGCATAAAGTTCATTTAGTCCTTTTTCATCGTGATACACATGATCAAAGTAAGGTGCAGGCTGTTTAGATTGTCTGTAACCAATCACTTTGGCATCAAACGCCTTCATACGTTTGGCAACTTCAATACCTATGGATCCAGTGCCCAAAATACCGACAGTCGACTCTGCAATCTCATAATGAACTGGAACATGTTTCCAAACCCCATCTTTCATATGATCTTGATGTTCTTTTAGATTTCGATTGAAATATAAGATTTTTGAAAACACATCTTCAGCAATTTGAATCGAGAAGACATCTTTTGTATTCAACAAGACAATATCTCTTTTCTTGAAATATGATAGATCCAGCATATCATATCCCGCAGTCAATACCTGAACTACTTTCAAATTTGGATATTGGTCCAAATTTTCTGGTTTCAGAAACTTTGGCATGGCAATCATGATTTCAACTTCAAGATGATCCTGCTCATCACAGGTGAAAATCTGCTCTTTGAAGCGTGTTTTTAGGACTTCTATATCTGAATCTTTGAGATAGGATGTTTCATATCTGATTTTCATTATGCGATCACCTTCTTGTCAAATGCAAGTCTTTTTCTTTCTCCTTCTTTCTGATTGAGGAGAATCCATCCACACAAAACATATCCTACAGACTCAAAGAGTCTGATGGCGTTTCGATTATCATGATGGGTATCAATTCTGATATAACCAACTTTGTTTTTAATGGCAAGCCAATCAGCATAAGCCAAAAGTTGCTTAGATACTTCAGATCCAAGAAATGTTTTTTTCACAGCAAGTCGATGTATGGTCAGATAAGGCGTTTGAATTCTCCAGTTTCCATCATAAATGATGTCATAGGTGTGTTCAATGCCTGATCTTACAGCCATCATGCCAATCAATACGTCTTGCTCATATGCGACATAAAATTCATTGGCACTGATATCTTTTACAAATGTTTCACGACTGGGATCTTTAAATTGCCACTGATCAATACCGCGTGATTTTAATAATTCTGTCGTTTCGAGTCTAAGCTGCCAAATGTCATCTAAATCCTCAAGTGTAGCATGTCTGATTTGCATTAGGTTTCCTCAATTAAGATGATGCTCAATGGTAGTGCATCAACATGTTTAATTTTGATGGGTAAAGCAATCATTAGATATTCACCTTCTGGAATATCTTTCAAACGCAACCCTTCAATGATGATGATATCATGATTCATCAATAAGTGATGCGTCGGATGTCCTTTTTGGTCTCTTTCTACACCTAATGCATCAACACCAACACCTGCAATACCTTTGCTTGAAAGATATTGTGCAGCTTTTTCATTAATGAAAACAAAATGGAAATCAAAGATATCTGTTTGACTGTTTTTTGTTTTAAGCAAAACAAAATCATCAGGTTGGATATCAAGTTTTACAAGATCCTTTTCATCAATCTCCATATCCAAGTCAGAAAGATCAAATACCTTGACTTTTCTTATGAGTCTGGAAAGATCTAGTGTATCTGAAGTTTTCCCGTCTTTAAAAATATGCAACGGAAAATCCATATGAGTTCCTGTATGCAAATTGAAGGAAAGTTTCGATTCATAAACCCCGTCTTTTTCAAAGGTACTTGCAACTTCAATGGTTGGTTTCTTTTCAATTTTGTTTTTGTAGACTTGCATCTCTTCAGAGATGGTCATGGAAATATCATGAACTTTCATTGCATTGATTCTCCTGTTTTTTCTTTGATTAATGGCGCAAGATCATCCATAGAGGCATACTGAACCAAGGTTTTTTGATGTTTTTTTATTTGATCGATAAAATGCCAAGAGGATTCAATTTCATCCCATCTAGTAAACAAGGTTTTATGGTTTTGTGTACAGTCCAAAAGTAGTTTTTCATACGCTTCTGAAAGGTTCTTA
>QKIB01000136.1 GCA_003249785.1 Acholeplasmatales bacterium | reverse complement strand
ATAGATTTCATGAACATCAAATCCGAAAATATTCTTGATCAGGTTCATGTCTTCCATGGGTGGTTCACCACTCTTATTAAGACTGGTTGCTCGAAGGACACCATAAGTTTCAATTAAATGAAGT
The DNA here is from genome assembly GCA_003249785.1 of Acholeplasmatales bacterium. Classification (GTDB taxonomy): domain Bacteria; phylum Bacillota_I; class Bacilli_A; order Acholeplasmatales; family Acholeplasmataceae; genus Peloplasma. The sequence continues at coordinate 4,125 of QKIB01000136.1, read as the reverse complement.
GCAAGCTTGTGATTGGGGATACGAGCAGCAATCGTTTTTTCCCCAGTCTTTCCATAGAAAGTTTGGGTTGTTGATAAAACGAAAGTAATCGCACCTGGCCAAAAGGCAAGCATCAGTTTTTTTGCATCATTAGAGATGATTGCTATCTCATCCAAATCTTCGATTTTGGCGCACAAAATCGGAATCTGTTTGGATTGTTCTCTGCCTTTAAGAAGATAGATTTTTTCTAGTGCTTCTTTATCGTAGAGTTTTGCTGCCAAACCATACACTGTATCAGTAGGTAAAATGATGAGTTCACCGTTTTTCATCTTTGAGAACACCTCCTAAACCGATAAATGTAAACCGGTCTTTGCCTTGAAGATCCTTAAGCTGAATGATGATACCTTCTGGAAAATTGGCTTCTGCAAACTTTTTGATCTGTGATTTTTGCTGATAGCCATGTTCGAATCCAATCAGTGCTTTTGGATTCAGGTGCTGTTTCGCTTCTTTTAAGATCTTCTCATAAAAATCAACACCAAGTGATCCACCATAAAGAGCGACACCTGGTTCTTTTAAAACGATGTTTTCTACCGTTTCATCATCAGGAATATAGGGGGGATTCGATATTAGAATATCGAATTTTTCATTAATGTTTTCAAATAAGTCGCTTAAAACAATCTTTGTTTTCGCTTGAAGTTGATCACGATTATCTGTTGCTACTTTCAGTGCATCAGGACTGATATCACTGATGGTGACATCAAGTTTTTCTTCTTCTAGTGCACAAGTGATGCCAATACATCCACTGCCTGTTCCTAAATCTAAGACTTTAATCTTTTCAGGTGAAAAATAAGTGTCATAAAAATAGAGAACGTGTTCTACGAGTTGTTCGGTTTCACTTCTAGGAATGAGGACATCCTGATTCACTTTGAACTGATAGCCGTAGAAATAAGCATGTCCGATTAGATGTTGAACCGGAATGTCTTCATGAATATAACGATCCAGTTTTTCCATAAAGAATGCTTGAAATTCAGGACTTGCTTCAGTCTTCAAATTCATATAAAACTGGTGTGGATCCTGTCCTGAAAGTTCTAAAAGGAGAAGCTTGACAGCCTCCTCTTCTTTATCTAGATTTTTAATTTGTTTATAGCCGTATTTCAGCAACGCTTCGTAGGTCACACTTTTTCACCCATGAGTTGACGTTTCTGGAATTCATTGAGTAAAGGTTCCAAGATCAAATCCAGTTTGCCTTCGATGATGACATCTAATCTTTGTAATGTCAAACCGATTCTATGATCCGTGACGCGATTTTGTGGATAATTATAGGTTCTGATCTTTTCGCTGCGGTCGCCACGACCGACTAAAGCTTTACGTTCAGCACCTTCTTTAGCAAGTTGTTCTTCAATCATCGCATCAAAGAGTCTTGTCTTTAACAGCCTGAAGGCTGTTGCTTTATTTTCATGTTGACTCTTACCCTCTTGACAGGCAACAGATAGTCCGGTAGGTATATAAGTTAAACGTACTGCAGATTTTGTGGTGTTAACGCTCTGTCCACCTGGACCTGATGAGTTATAGGTATCGACTCTGATATCATCCCATTTAACATCCAGTTCGATTTCTTCTGCTTCTGGCATGACATGAACGGTAGCTGTTGAGGTATGAATACGTCCCATCGATTCTGTTTCTGGGACACGTTGAACACGATGTGTTCCGGATTCATATTTCAAGAAAGAATAGACTTGTTTACCTGAAATGATGAATTCAATAGAGGTATACCCACCCATCGCACCTTCCATGGCACTTAAAACCTCAGTTTTCCATCCTTGAGATTCTGCATATTTTGCATACATCCGGTAGAGATCTCCTGCAAAGATATTACCTTCATCGCCACCCGCTGCACCTTTGATTTCAACAATAACGTTCTTTCCGTCATTGGGATCTTTTGGTAACAATAAAATTTTGAGTTTCTCATCTGTTTTTTCTAGGGTTTCCTTGAGTTTATCAATTTCAAGTTGAGCCATCTCAATCATAGCTTCATCCGTTTCATCTTCAATCATCAGTTCCAAGTCTTTAAGTTCACTTGATTTATCCTTAAAAAAACGATATGTCTCAACCGTTTCCTGTATGGAACTTGATTCCTTGAGTAAAGTCGTCATTTCTTTGACTTCAAGTGTGCCGGATGCAAGCTTGTCTTGCATCTCCATATATTGTTTTTCTATTAATGCTAATCTGTCATACATATTGATCACCTGCTCAATTATATTACCACATTTTTACATATTATTCCATAGGAATCCTTCAATCCAAAGGAACTTTGACACAATGATCTCATTTGGCTTGAGGTTCTCTCGTCTAAGGCGTATCTCAACCACTTATTTATAAAATATGCTATACTAAAAATGTAAAGAAACGAAAGGAAAGGTAAGAATTTATGGAAAAACTTTATCAAGCTTTAAACAAGCAAGTTGCGAACTTAAGTGTTCTATTCACGAAGTTACATCATTTTCATTGGTACGTTTCAGGACCTAACTTCTATCCTTATCATGCAAAACTCGAAGAATTCTATGACGAAGTCAATGAAGTTTATGATGCAGTTGCTGAACGACTCTTGATGATTGGTGGACAACCTGTCTCAAACATGAAAGGGTATTTAGCAATCACATCACTCAAGGAAGCTTCAGGAGAAGAAAAACCAGAAGATATGTTGACACATGTTTTAGATGATTTCAAGATTTTGGTTACTGAATTCAAAGAAGCATTACTTCTTGCACAAGAACACAAAGATGAAGCAACTGCAGATTTGCTCATTCAAACCATTTCAAGTTTTGAAAAGCACATCTGGATGATTTCTGCAACATTGAAATAACAACCAATAAAAGAGGCACTTGCGAGTGCCTCTTTTTTTGTTAGTCTTTGGTTTCGACGTCGTCGGTACGATCCGCTTGAGCAGTGAATCTACTGTATTGCGTATCAAACATATAATGTTGAGTAATGCCGGCAACACCTTGACGGTTTTTCGCAATACTCAAATCAACTTCTCCGGTCAGATTCTTTTCATCACGTTCATAATAATCTCTTCTAAATAAGAACATGACGATATCGGCATCCTGTTCAATACTTCCGGATTCTCTTAAGTCTGCCAAGACAGGATGCTTATCCTCTCTTTTTTCAACTTCACGAGATAACTGGGAAAGTGCTAAGACTGGAACCTTGAGTTCTCTTGCCATTTGTTTCAAGCCTCTAGAAATTTTAGCAACTTCTTCCTGACGATTTCCTGAGCGTTCATCACCTTTGATGAGCTGCAAATAGTCAATGACGACAAAATCAAGTTTGCCTTCTTGGCTTAACTTACGGCATTTTGCACGAATATCAGCAACCGTCACGGCTGCAGAGTCGTCAAATGCGATGTTGAGTTTTGCTAAGGATTGCATCCCGCCTTCTAAGAATTGCCATTCTCTTGGGGTTAAGTGACCTGTCTTAATTTTTGTATTTTCAATATTGGATTCTGCAGAAAGCATACGACCTGCAAGTTGTTCGTTACTCATTTCCAGACTGAAGATGGCAACCCCTGCTTGTCCGTCTTTATTTCTTTTAGCGACATTTAATGCCAAATTCATAGCAAATGCTGATTTCCCCATGGAGGGGCGAGCAGCAAGAATAATCAGTTCTTCTGGCTGAAGGCCAGCAGTCAAGCTGTCTAGGTTTGAAAATCCTGTTCTAAGTCCTGTAATACCGCCTTTTTTATCGCGGTTTAACTCCATCTTGTCTTTAACTTCATGAATGACTTCTGAAAGATATGCAAATGCAGAAGTCTTTCTTTTTTGTGCTAAAGCAAAAATGCTTTCTTCAGCTTTGGCTAAATAATCATTGGCTCCCATTTCACCTTGATAGCCCTCTTCAAGGATGGATCCAGCGAGTTCGATAACTTGTCGTTTGAGACTACCGTCCTTGACAAGATCTATATAGGTTTCCAAATGAGCGACTGAAGGAATCGCTTCAGAAAGTGCTAAGAGATATTTCTTGCCACCAGCTTTCTGAAGATTTTGATTTTGTTCAAGTCGCGAAGCGACGCTCGCGTAATCAATATTGAGATTTTCACTAAACAGGTCCTTCATCGCTTGATAAATCAAAGCATGTGCCTGTTCAAAA
>QKIB01000017.1 GCA_003249785.1 Acholeplasmatales bacterium | reverse complement strand
GGTTAATCTCACTCGGAAGTGTTTTGCGTATTGTGGGATCAATTACAGCCTTTAATACAGCCATTACTTTATTCATAAGAAATATATCAAGTACCAGTATCCAGACAAAGTACTTGGCATTATATGAAGAATATCTAAAAACAGATACAGAGATGTATAAAGGCAGTTTACCTATTGAAAAGCGTAATGACTCCGAATATGAGTTAGAATTTAAAAATGTTTCCTTTCATTATCCAAACAGTAAAGATATGATTCTGAAAGATGTATCTTTAAAAATGAATATCAACAGTAAGTTAGCGATTGTTGGTCCAAATGGTGCAGGAAAAACCACATTTATCAAACTACTTTGTCGGCTTTACGATCCAACAGAAGGAGAAATCCTACTCAATGGAATCAATATACAGAAATATGACTATCAAGAGTACATCAGTCTGATATCTGTTGTTTTCCAAGACTTCAAGCTATTTTCAACCACAATCAAGGAAAACGTAACATGTGGTATAGACGAAGAGTCAGACAAAGTCAAAAATTATTTGTTCCAAGCTGGTCTTGAGGAAAGAATTGATCAGTTGGAAGAAGATATTCATACTTATTTGTATTCTGATTTCGCTGAAGATGGATTAGAAATTTCGGGTGGAGAAGCTCAAAAAATAGCAATTGCACGTGCTTTGTACAAAAATACGCCATTGGTCATCCTTGATGAACCTACCTCTGCACTTGATCCAATTTCAGAATATGAAATCTATACGAAATTCGATCATCTTGTGGACAATAAGACTTCAATCTATATTTCACATCGCATGTCATCGTGTCGTTTCTGCGATCATATAGTTGTATTTAATGAAGGTGAGATTATCCAAATGGGTAATCATGATGAGCTTCTGCTTGAAAATGATGGATTATATAAGAAAATGTGGTCTGCTCAAGCAGAGTATTATAATATGTAGTATTCCATTTGCATTTTCGGATCTTAAAGGGTTTTTCATAAAAAAAGATAATCTTGTCGAGGTTATCTTTTTTTTATCATATGATCGATTACTGGTTAATCATCTCTGAGATTTTATCTTTTGCAAAGCCATCCATTTCAGTTTTAGAAAATGGGTATTTTGATTGCTTGTTTGCCAATATCTTCAGAGGTAGAAAAATCATAAGAACTGCAGCAATCAAAGTTGAAATCATACCGAAAACGAAATCCCCGAATGTAGCTAGATTGTAGCTGGTAACAAACCAGATATAATAAATACCGATTGGGATGTGCAACATGACAACAGAACCGAGTCCGGGATTATAGAGACTTTTGAGTTTGATGTTGATTAAAAATCCATGGAAGAAAAACTGGAAAATCCCAAACATAATCTGTGCAATACCTAACCAGATCAGAGAAGGAAAGAAAAATGGGATGATATAAAATGGATATGCAAGAAAAACGTTGGTTACCATGGCTTGATTCGCATTTAACGGATAACGATCAAAAACTTCTTTTTCACCGAGTACAATAACATTCAAAATTGCTGGAAAACCACCGGGGACTGCATATTCCTCAACTTGGTGAATCAAAAGTGCTAAGAAACTGAAGATGAGTATCGTCTGAATTGCACTAAACTCTAGATTGAAAAATGCCATGATATAAACAATGATTACAAAATACATCGCTCCAAAATAATACCAATGACTTCGATAATATTTCATGTTGGACCTCCATTTCAAGATTATTAACCCTGATGTTCTATACCCGAATTATAGCACTGTATGATTTGAACGTGTAATGAAACGCAGTAACAGATATGGTCATATCAACTGAAGTCTATCCACATAAAAAAAAGCCTATTTATTTAAATAGGCTTATCTATTAATAACTGTAGAATTTGAATGGCATTGGTTGCTGCACCTTTTCTTAAGTTATCTGCAACCACAAAGCAATTGATCCCATGATCAACAGTTGTATCTCTACGAATACGTCCAACAAAGACTTCATCCTGGTCAGCTGCAAGTATCGGCATTGGATAGATGCTTTGTTCAGGATTGTCATAAACGATGACACCTTTTGATTGTTCTAGAATTTCAAAGACATCTTTGATTTCAACAGGTTTTAAAAATTCAATATTGATGCTTTCACTATGACCATTAACAACAGGTACACGAACAGCTGTTGCCGAAATCTTCAAATCTGGGCTATGCATGATCTTTTTCATTTCAAAGATCATTTTTTCTTCTTCCTTGGTATTCCCATTTTCCATAAAGACATCAATATGAGGAATCACGTTGCCAATGATCTGGTATGGAAATTTCTCTGTTTCTCCGTTTGGAAGTTGATTTTCTAAATCAGAGATCCCCAGACTACCTGCACCACTGACTGCTTGATATGTCGAGATGACAACACGTTTTATTTGATATGCTTCATGCAGTGGTTTTAAGACAACAACTGCTTGAATTGTTGAACAATTAGGGTTCGCAATGATGTAATGATGCTTAAATACATCTTCAGGATTGACTTCCGGAACGACCAAGGGGACTTCAGGATCCATGCGAAATGCACTCGAGTTATCAATGACAACTGTTTTTTGACTTGCGAAGATTGGAGCGAACTTTAGGGATACTGAGCCACCAGCACTGAAAAGTGCATAATCCGTTGGATATTTCTTGATGTTTTCTTCTGTAAGTGCAACCACTTGATAATCTTTTCCTCTATAAGGAATGGTTAGTCCTTCACTACGAGCAGAAGCGAAAAGAACAAGTTCATGAATGGGAATGTCTCTTTCTTCAAGTACTTCAAGAAACTTACGACCAACGACACCGGTTGCACCAACAATGGCTAATGAGATGGATTTCATTAGTCTTCCTCTCCTCTCACAAATTCGTTATAGACAGCATTGATTGCGTATTCGTAGTCAATGTCATCGACACCGATCACGATGTTGGTTCCGTTGGAACCATAATCAATCATACGAATGATAATATTGGTGTTGACTAAAGCTGAGAACAACTTAAGCATGTTATATTTGTTTGCCATCAGATTACGACCAACGATCGAAATCAATGAGATATTTTCTAGGACTTCGACCGTATCTGGTTTCATGGTTTTCTTGATTTGATTGACAAGTTGCTCTAATTTATCATCTTTGAGATGCTTGGATTCAATCATCATCGAGAATGTATCAGTTCCACTTGGAAAATGTTCGACATGAATATCAAGTTTTTCACAGATAGATAAGACTTTTCTATCAAAATTGGCGACTTCATCCATCAAATGCTTTTCGATGATGACAAGCGTGAAATCATTGAGCCCTGCAATCCCAGTAATAACGAACTTACTTTTGCTTGCTGGAACGACATCATAAATGAAGGTGCCTTTGCAGGATGGATTGAAGGTGTTTCTTGCATTGATTGGAATGCCTGCTTTGGCAACAGGATAGAATGTATCGCTATGAAGCACACTTGCTCCCATAAATGAAAGCACTCTGAGTTCTCTATAACTCATAGCATCAATCAAATGCGGATCTTCAACAATCCGTGGATCACACATTAGAAAACCATCACGATCCGTCCAGTTTTCATAGGTCTTTGCAGAGACTGCTCTGGCAATAACAGCACCAGAAACATCAGCACCACCTCTGGTCAGTGTTTTTACTTCACCTCTTGACGTGATACCGTAAAAACCGGGAATGACCACATTTTCTTTTTCCTTTAGGAACTTCCTAGCTGTTTTATGGCTTGCTGTATAATCCAGTTTCGATCCTCTAAACCGTAACAGTTCGGATGCATCAATAAATTCAAAACCCAAAAGATCAGCAAGAATCCTAGCTGATAAGTATTCACCTCGTGAAACAATGAAGTCAACCGTCAGGTGTTCTTTCATTTCTTCAAATACCTGATTGAGTAATTGGTCCATTGAAAATGATAAGTGCAACTCATCAGCAATGTGATCAAATCTTTGTCTGACGATTGCAAACGTATCAGACTTGTCATGATGAATCATTTCGTCTGCGAGTTGATAGAGTAAATCTGTGACCTTGAGATCATCATCATGTCTTTTCCCGGGTGCAGAAACAACGATGAACTTGCGCTCTTCATCACCTTTGATGATGTCAACGACTTTTTGTATGGTTTCGGCGTTTGCCATGGAGGTTCCACCGAATTTAGATACTTTATGTTTTTTCATTGTGCACCTCTAGGATAATCTGTTCTTGAAATCTAGATAATCAAACGACTTGATCAGTACATCTTCTCCATGAACAGTTCTTGCATAGATCGATGGTAGTGG
>QKIB01000068.1 GCA_003249785.1 Acholeplasmatales bacterium | reverse complement strand
ACTATAAAAAAAATAAGGAACACAGTTCCTTAAATTCGTTTAATATTTAGTTATTTTGATTGTCCGTGGCCATTGTTGCCACGTCCAGTCATTTGTTTTTCAATCATATTCTTATCGTTGATGCGATAAGCTTGACCAGGGCCAACAATCATTGTGCCTTCTTGAATCACACACTTTACCATGATGAAATCCATTGTGAAGAGTTGAGCTGCAAAGTCACCAAAGGTGTCGATGAATGCTTGTTTGGCTTTTTCAAATTGAACATCTAGGGTTGTTTCAACAAGATAGGATAATCGTTTTCTAAAAAAGATATTTTTCGTCTGGTTTTCATCTTCGATCATCATGATACTCGCATCAGGATGAATGATGAGATTTCCAAAATGTTGAGCGATCTTGCTGATTAGTAGATAGATGTCGTTTCCTATCTTAACAAATGGTGCATAAGATGTATAAGGTTCATTTTGTGGTGTCTTTGTTGCAAGGATCACTGATTTGTATGATAAATGAAATGTGTTTAAAGTATCTTGTATTTTTTGAAATGAGTTTGTCATATGTTCATCTCCTTATGATACTCTCATCATAGCATAATGACATATTAGATTCATTTCATTCGCTTATTGATTGAACATCTATGCTTAAGCTTGTTTTTTACCTACAGCAGCAACATAAGTGACAAACTCATCATCACCGATACCTATTAATTCATCACAATACGCTTGAATATAAGCTGCCATCATGACTGCGCCGCAGTCAATGACTTCTGCCGCAAGTGAAACATTCTGTCCTGCATGACCGGCTTCCATAGCAATCATCTTATGCGATAGATGGGCATACTTGTATTCTGTCCGGTAAGGTGTTGCAGTAAAGAAGAAAACAACGGCTGCCCCTCTTAATTGACCATAAAGTGCTTGGTCTACTTTTTCTTCCAGTTCATCTGAATCACTCAGTAGTTCGAGTTGATGTTTATCCTGAATATAATGATAGAGTCCTCGATCTATCCCTTCAACCTTAGTAAGATAAACATAGGTTTCCATAGAGTTGGTTGCTCCTGCTGTTGGAATGGTTCTAAAGGTTACTCCAGGCTTAAAAGCATCCACTCTGGATGTTTCCCATAATAAATAGGTCATTTCTTCTAATGTCAATTTCTGATCTTTGTAGAATCTTAAGGATCTTCTATGTTTGATGCATTCTGTTAATGTCTTTTGTTTGATGTTTGGAAACTCTTTTTGTAACTGGGTGATCTTAGATCCTTCTTTAGGTTGTTTGAACATCACAGGTCTTTCAAGGTTTAGTTGTCTATCAGTCTGGATTTGTCTTAATTCTCTCCAGTCTTCCTTAATAGTCTTTCTGTTTCGCATAATTTCATTATTAACATATTCTTTCATCGTAATCTCCTTAATGATGGATTAATTGGTTGTGAAATTAATTGTGCCAGTTATATCATCCATCACAGCATAAATCGTTAAACTATCTAAAGCATTCAAGAATAAAATAATATCATCTGCCAAAGTATATTCATATAATGCACCATATTGATAGATATAAACATTGCCAGTTTGATTTGAAGAAATCGTAACTGTTGAAACCCCTGATGGACAATTTAAATCAAACTGCAAAACTTCGTTATCTCCAGATACTGAATAGTGATATGACTGACTTTGATCAATTGAGATTTGATTGTCATCACCAACGAGTGGTTGTAATGAAATCGCATAAGGGAGTTGTGAATAGATCATGATGCCATAGTAGCCAGCCGTTGTGATTTCATAGGTGTGAAGGAAAATATTGTCTTCCATACTCACAACATAGAGATACTTGATATCTTTGTAATGATTAAACCCTTGGTCAGTGAGTGAAGCTTGTACTTGGATTACATCGCCATCTTCATATATAAACGAATAATCGCCTGGTTCAAGATAGACTGAATAATACTGATTGTATCCATAAATGGATGTGCCAGCATTATAAATCGTTTGTCCAATTTCATAAGTTTCAGGGTTTATCAAATCAACTGAATACGGATAATATATACTACGATTACTAAAATCAATGGGTGTAAAAGATTGCTTGATTAACTCGACATCCATGCTTAATGACATGGACTGATCAAGAACTGTCATGTCAAAATTAATCCCCATAGTCAATTGTTGATCTGTAAATTCATAATAGACTTCAATTGGTGTATTGAGATACACGGTTTCATCAACACCGATTAATTCGAATAAAGATTCGAATAATGCTTGATCATCTTCACTCAATAAATCACTAAACGTGGCATGAATGATATACCGATTATTTTCCATCGTGATTTCCAAGTCACCAATATCAACTAAATCAAAAGATTCTAAATCGATGAGTCCATTTTGATCACTCGATTTCATCTCATCATAGAAATATAACCCATGATATGGATGTTCTACATCAATGGTTGCATCATAGAGTTCACCATTCTTCTCATATGAAACGTATTTCTTTCCATCTGATTCCATTTCATAATAATAAGGAGAAATTTGAATTTTCGAAGAAACCGACTCTTCATTTGAAATATCTTGCCCAGAGATATTGACATCTGTTGATAGATTGATATTGATAAGATACTGATTAGTATCGTCATCAAATACAGTAATCGCTTGATTGAGTTGTTCTTCAATCGTTAATGGGATTTCTTTTTGACAAGCTGCAATAAGCAACACAAAAACAACGGACAAACATCGTTTTAGCCACTTCATTTTTATACCCCTCTCATTGTAAAAAGTGTGTTTAATTTATTATAGCATAATAAAAGACTCCTTAGCCTAAAAATCTGGTACCATATGATACCTTCTTTTGTTGCTAGGAGTCATTATTTTTCTTAATGGCGGAAGAGATGGGATTCGAACCCATGCACCCTTGCGGATGACTGCATTTCGAGTGCAGCTCGTTATGACCACTTCGATACTCTTCCGTCCATTTCATTATAACTTATTTATTAAAGAATTGATTGATGTATTCTACAACTTCATCTTTGGTTCTTGCTTGAGATAATTGTCTTTTTAATGTTGTCGCATGCTCAATCCCTCTTAAGTACCAGGGACCGTGACTTCTCATTTCTAAAACCGCAATATGTTCTCCTTTAAAATCACATAATGCATCCAAGTAATGAAGCATCATCTCTTGGATTTCTTGATGGGTTGGTCGTTCTAAAATAGTACCATCCTTAAGATAAGCTTCTATTTCTCTAAAGATCCAGGGATTGCCTAATGCTGCACGCCCAATCATCACAGCATCACATCCAGTGTAATCTAGCATATGTTTTGCTGATGGACCATCAATGACATCACCATTCCCGATGACAGGAATACCGACATTTTCTTTAACTGCCTTGATGACATCTAAATCCGCTGTTCCACTATAACCTTGAGAACGTGTGCGTGCATGGACAGTTATAGCACTTGCTCCTGCTTTTTCAACTCTCTTGGCAACTTCTACTGCATTAACAGAATTGAAATCCCATCCACTTCTAATTTTAACAGTTACAGGTTTATGAACTTTCTTGACGATGGATGCTACAATCTCTTCAATACGATCTGGATTTTTCATAAGTGATGCACCAGCTTGTGCCTTAATGGCGACTTTAGGTACAGGACATCCCATATTGATATCAATGATATCACAATTGCTATGTTCGTCAATATAAAGCGCTGCATCGACCATTGATCTCAGATCAGATCCAAAGATCTGTTGTGCCATGGGTCTTTCAGCTTCTGTCATAAAGAGCAACTCCATGGTCTTCTCATTCTTATAGAGAAGTCCTTTATCAGAGACCATTTCAGCATAAACCAAACCAGCACCGAATTTTCTTGCTAGAATACGAAAAGGGCTGTTGGATACACCAGCCATTGGTGCCAAGACAACTTTGTTTTCAATTGTTAGATTTCCAATCTTAAATGACATGAATATACCTTAACCCTTTCCAAAGCATATTATAAACATAAACACCAAAGATAGCAAGTTATAAAGCATAAAAAAAGGACTTATCGTCCTTTAATTGTTAAGCAGGTGTTGCTTGCAAAAGTGCTGCTTCAACGGCTTGAAGAACACCTTCTGATGTATGTGTAGCACCAGAGATGATATCAATATTGGTGGATTGTGCGGAGATAATCTGTTGAATCAATAGATTTGCAGAATCTAAGTAGAATCCTCTTTTATCATCTGGTGTACATCCACAATCATAAAATGTAATATCCGTAATTAAACCATTTTTAATCGTCACAGTCAAATCAACT
>QKIB01000008.1 GCA_003249785.1 Acholeplasmatales bacterium | reverse complement strand
AATCAAATAATCACCGAAGGCATCGTCACCGACTTGTCCGATGAATCTTGCTTTTCCACCAAGTTTTGCAACTGTTGCTACCACGTTTGCCGGTGCGCCTCCCGGCATCTTGATGAATTCATTGACATCACTGAGTGAAACACCTTTTTGAACAGGGATGAAATCAATCAACAATTCACCCATTGCACTGACGTATTTCATTGATATTCCTCACTGATAACCTTTGATTTTAGAGGTTATTTTCTATCTTATTTATCCAAAAATAGTATGTAACAGATTTTGTCCTAGTTCAACTAAGTTAATTCCAAACAATCTTAGAAATAATGCGAATGCACTATATTTAGCCAATCTCCCCAATGATACAGCAATCAAGAACCCTTTACGATCCAAACGTACTGCACCTGCTGCATAAATGGCAAGTGTGAATGGCAACGGTGTACTTGCGAAAAAGAACATTCCGATATTGCCGTATCTCTGTAACTTATCATTTGATTTTTTAATATCCGCACGTTTGTTTTTTCTAAGAAACAACTTACTCAACGTTTTCGTGAAACGATACCCGATAAATGCAAACAAAGTATCCGATAAAACTGCAAACGTAATCACAAATACAATGTACCAATTGGTATATTCTGCAGTATTAGAAAAGATACCTAAAAGCTGAATATCAAAGACTGATACTGGTAAAACAAACAAGGTAGCTGTTGCAGATAAACTCATCCAATAGACAAGTTTTCTAATGAATGCCATCTGTGTTGGAAAATTGCGAAGTTGGAAACAAAATAATCATCACTGCAAGAAAGATAAAAAACGTAATCAATAACGGTTTATAAAGATTTTCCTGCTTGATGGTAATATGCTTTTCATTCGCTTTTTTACTGGATTCAAGATATCTGGGTCTTTTCATATGATTGACCACTTGCCTACATGCAAATGGTATCCTCCTTTACTAATCTACATAGATTGAAAAATCATAAGTTGTGAGTGGTGTTTCATCAATTAATGATCCTCTATTACGTTCAACAAAACATTTAGGAAAGCCATCAACATGAACATCTGTGCTTCGATAAAAGACCATGTACATCAAATACTGTCTCAATTTCATGAATGTATGCATGTGATTCATTTCAGTTTTTGAAAGGACATTTTCGGTCAAATAACCCTTCATGAAATCTTTCATGAAAAGATCAATTTTTTCGTTTTCATCTTCTTCTGTTGGATTGAAAAAAACATGATAATAGAGAATGATTGCTAGATCAGCAACAAACCACATATACGTACAATCATCAAAATCAAAAACCGTGAATTTCCCATCATTAATGAAAAAATTACCCATATGATAATCAGTATGGATCAAGCCAAAACTATCTATAGTTCTTTCAAATCCATTGGCGATGCCAATCCATTTCACAAATTTATCATAGATGATTTGTTCTTCTTCTGGCAAGAAAGAACTCGCTTTGACATACAAGGTTTCTTCATCCCAGTCCATCCGCTTATGAATGTCTTTTCCTGTTCGATAGGTTTTAGCCAACCTGTGAAGTAACCCAACAGATTTTCCATATGTGAATAAAAACTGTGGACCAAAGTCACTTGTATTCGCTCTTCTACCCTCAGCCTTAATGTAGGCACTTGCCATAAAATAGTCGTTTTCAACAGGAATCTTTTCAACTAGATTTCCATCAATCGAACGAATGGGTGGTGAAACATTCGCACCTAGATCTGCGAGATAGTTCACAAAATCAAGTTCTGCTTGCGTTTGTTCATAAGTTCGGTGATCACTATGTGAGATACGCATGACATAAGATTGTTCGTTTTTGGTAAATCCATAGATGAAATTTTCAAACCCACCGATCAAATTTA
>QKIB01000122.1 GCA_003249785.1 Acholeplasmatales bacterium | reverse complement strand
CGTTTCCAAGATATCCAAAAACTCATCTAGAGTAATCCGATAAGATGATAGATGAAAAGCTTTCGTGATCGGCATTTTGGTTTCAATCATTGAAATCAAAGGCATGATCACTTCTTTTTTGATGGATGAGTGTTTCCTGAATCTGAAGTAATACACGTAGTTCCTGAATAGAGAATAGGTTTCTTTATACGTATAAGATGCATAGTCATAGGCAAATAGTTTTTCTATGAATAAAAAGATATCCCCTTGAGATTCCTGAATGAACTTTGAAACATTCGCGAATCTTTCTTTTTTAACGGATTCAAACAAATATAGGAAGAGCTCATCAAGGTTCTCGAAATACAGATAAAATGAACCTCTCGCGATGTTGGCTCTTTTGATGATGGAATTGACACTGACCTGATCAAAGGGTTTCGATGAGAATTCGGATATCGCAACCTCTAAAAACATCTGCCTTTTTGCTTCAGGTAAGTTGAAGAACAAATCCTTTGGCATGATTAGACCTTCTTTTCATGTCTGAATATTGTAGGTAACAAAGTTAATGTAACGAGGACAGAGACAATCATACTCACCCACATCAAAACAGCAACATTAAAATGAATGGTGAGTGGTGAAAACATCAAGATACTTAATCCAATAGAGATCCCTAGAGCATTGGCAATGATCGGACGCGATGAATTGACATATGCTTTTTCCACAGCTTCATGCTTGGTACTACCTTCTTTGAGGAAGTATCTGTAAACGCCTGAGAAGTGAACCGCATAGTCGATACCGACCCCAATGGTGATAGAGAAGATGATAACGGTTGTAATATTTAAAGAAATACCAGTAATTCCTAAGAATCCATAAAGTGCGACAACAGTCACGATGATGGGTAAGATACTTGAGAATGCCACTTTTAAATTCTTTAAAGTGATAATCATCATCAATAACACAACACCAATGGCAAGCAAAATGGATCTGAATTGCATGCCGGAGATATTCACATTGAGATCTCTCATCAGATACTGGATACCTGTAACTGATGCATTGGCATTGGCTGCCACTGCACTGGTTTCAATCGTTCCAAGGGTCTCATTCTTCAAATCGCTGGGGAAGACCAAAAGTCTCACAGCATCTCCACTTGTGGAGATGAGATTGTTGATCGGACTATTGGGATCTGATGAAACATTGGTATAGAGTAAATTCAAGACAGTGTCATTAGGAATTGCACCGGTTGCATTCATATCATAGATGATCGTTAAGAGTGCATATGGGTTAACAACCTTAGCAACTTCTGGCAGAGCTGACAAATCAGTTGCCAACTGGTTAATTTCATCCATCGCAGAAACTGTGATAGGGCTGCCGTCTAAACTTACTGAAACATAAATAGGAATCGATCCACCATTCACTTCCTGGATCTTTTCAGCATTTTGAGCTACAATCGTCGAATTCTTATAAATCATCAACATATTGAATTCATGATTGATCTTAGGAATCATAATCACTGATAATCCGATAATCAAGAGTATGATGACATATGCTTTATATCCCCATAACACACGCAAATACTTGGAAAGATCGACTTTCTTTTCTCTTCTATGCTTAGGAAGCACATTGATATTATTGGTCAAAAGTAAAGGTAGCACGTACCAGGTTGCTACACCTGCTAAAAAAATACCTACGGTTGCAAAGATTGCTAGATCGGTTGTCGCATCCGTGCTCATGGATAATAAACTTAAGAATCCTGCCATGGAAGTGAGTGTGGTCACAATCATAGGGATACCAACAATCTTCAATGTTTTGGTTAATGCATCTTTATTACTGAATCCTTCAATCTTAGAATCCTGGAAGTGTGAAACAAAATGCAAACCGTCTGCCGATCCAATAACAATGATAAAGATCGGCACCACAGCCGTTAAGATTGATACCTGATTGCCTAACCATCCAATCAGTCCCAAAGTCCATACTGAACCAATAGCTGCAGGTAAGACAGACATCAAAGTTGGCTTGATAGCACCAATCTGCCATCTAAAGACTGCTAAAATCAACAAGATAGCCAGTGGTGGTAAAATCAATAAAATTCGAAGAATATAATCGGTGATCTTGGTTTGATTGTATAAATCTCCTGAAATGTAGTTCTGATAACTATAATCATTAAGTGTGTTTTCAATGGCGTGCAAGTTATCCTTATTGAATGCATCACTGATGAAGACACTGAAAACAGAATAGTAGGTGCTTCCATCTTTAACCAAAGGTGAAAATTCACCAAATTGAGCATAATAAGATTCTAAAACAGATGGATCAACCGATAGGATACTCGTTGGTGTGCCACCAATCATGAGTGTATCCGGTGCATCCCCTTGAACTGAAATGACATTGGTGGTTGCTGCAATCGCATTCTGGATTGCATTTAAATCTGTGATCGTTTGCTGATCAAAACTTGAATGCTCAACCATGATGACAATTTCATTCAAGTTGCCATAGAGTGCTTCTTCTTGTTGTATTCTTTGCTCATAGACAGAATTATTAGTCGAAAACAGCGAAAAGTCAGTGTTCAACTTAATTTTAAAAATCCCAATAATAGAAAAAACCATTAGTAATGCTAATAAAGCAAACAATGGTTTTTTGAATTTTAAAATAAATGTCGTATATTTTTCCATAGTGCCACTCCTGTCGAAATGATGTTTACTACACCATTATAAATGACAGGGTGTCATTATGTCAATCATCGTACATAATTTATCAATCGTCTGTGTTTTCTGATGGTTCTAGATTGCTGGAATCAGATTCATCTGGATGATCCTTTTCATGAATTTTCCGATCTGAAGAATATTCATATTCAGGCTCTTCATTTGGCTTAACAATAATCTGATAGGATGAAAGTCCGGTGACTGGATCAATGACGACACTGATCTTCATCTGTCCAGCTTCAGTAATACCTTGAATCTGGGTTTCATATTCGACTTTAAGAATATTTTGGTTGTCTTCGTTCTCATACTTGATTTGATACTGTCCTTCATCAGATCCATTATGAAATGCAAGGTGAATAACCTTTTCATTGTTGCTTTCTTCAATTTGCAATTGACTTTCAGATGTGATACTGCCATTTTGAACAATCTTAAGATGATAAGTGCTTGCATTGTCTTGTGTATTGAGTGTAGATTCGACATAGTTATTCGTATCTGAAGTTGTTTTAAAATATAATGTAGATTGTTCATCACTAATGACTTGCGAACCTGTGAAATCAAATTGACTGTCATTATAGAGGAAGATGCCTTCAATCGAGTATGATGTTTTTTGATCTGATTCAGAATAACTTAATGTGTTGAAATAGAGATTGAATACGATTGGATCCCCAACTAAATCTATGGATGTCAACGTGGTTTTATAAGCATAATCTGGATTATCCGAAGGAACACTCTCAATGCCGATGTTGGCATTTTGTCCGGTAATCGTTTCAATCATTTCTAGATAAGGCTCAAGTGTTGATGTACTCTGAGAAGTAGATAAGGCTTGAATATAACTTACCGCAGCATTGTAACTGATTTGAGATGCTTGTATATTGCTTGCGATAGAAGCAGTTGATACAGCTGAAATGGACAAAGAGGTTTGATTGGCTTGGACTTGGTAGGGATTGGTTAATGTAGGTTGGCCAGGTTGAAGGATAACATTCAATCCTATGATCACTAAGGCAAACGCTAATAATGACATGAAAGCCAATTTAAACTCGCCAAAGAATGGTTTTTTTCTTTCGTTAACTGGTGATTCTACTGTTACCGGAGTTTCAATGACAAAATCACTCCAATTCACCTTTGGTAAAGTTGCAGGTATATGTGATTCAAGATTTGATTTGATTACTTTAAAGATTTGATTCTTGGTCATCATCATATCCTCCAATCTCTTTGAGTTTCTTCATTGCTTTTTGATAGATCCATAAGATAGTCCCTATCGGTTTATTCATGAGTTTAGCAATCTCGCGATGCTTCATTTGGTCGATGACTTTAAGTAAGACGACCATTCGTTCTTCTTCGTCCAAGATCTGCATCATGCTTTCGAAAGCATCTGTTTCTGCCGGATCCGGAATTTTACTTTGAAAGGTTTGATCATAATCTTCTGCTTGGTAGGTTGTTTCCTTCGATTTTCTTCTGTAATAATCGATAGCTGAATGCCTAGCAATCTGCAAGAGCCAATTATAGAAATTGGTGTTGGGTTGATATTGATGAAGTGAACGAATCATCTTCATATATACATCTTGCATGATATCTTCAGTTTCATCATAATCTCTTACAATCGAAAAAATAACAGCATAAACACCTTTTTTTGTCATTTGATAGATGTAGTCAAATGCTTCATCGTTATGTTCTTTAAGTTTTTCGATGTAAACCGGTTTGATGATCATTCTAAATCTCCTAAAACAAAATATGATTGCAAAACGTCTTCGCAATCATATTTTATCACTGAAGGTTAATTTTTCTGGGACTTATGCATGATCAACGACTTATACATTTGCTGCAAAAGTTGTATCTGTGTTATCAGATGATTCTTGATCTGGATTTTGACCTTGATGTTCTTGAGAATCATGATTGATTGCTCTTTCTGATTCGTGTTCATATTCTTGACCACCATCAGGTTTAACAATAATCTGATATGAAGTTTGGTTTGTTGTTGGGTCAACAATCACTTGAACAGTGATTTTTCCAGAAGCTTGAACGCCATCAATATTGGTTTCATACTTGATTGCTAAAATGTTCATTCCGTTTTCAGTTTGGGACTTAAACATATAGGTGCTTGTGTTTGTACCTTCAACGTATTGTAATTTCATCATCATTTCTGAATCTTCAACTTCTACTTTGACTTTGCTTGAGTTGACGACAACACCATTTTCAACAACTGTAATTGAGAATTTCTTTTCATTATCTTCCGTTTGGTATTTTGATAAAACATAGTTGTTTTCATCTGTATAAGATTTGAAAGTAATTTTTTCTTCTCCATTTTGAGTGACCATCTGACCTGTGAATTGATATTGAACATCACCAATCACAAGGATACCATCGATTTGATATGCTTGTTCAGTTGTTGTTTGATCAGTAGATGATGGATCGGTTGAAGCTGGGTCTGTTGATGCAGGATCGGTTGAGGATGGATCAGTAGATGCAGGGTCTGTTGACGATGGATCTGTCGAACTATCACTTGGTAAAACGGTTGTATTGAAATACATGACGTAAGTGATTGGGTTACCTAACATATCAACAACCGTGAATGTATTCATGGTTTGATAATCGGGATTGTCTGATGGAGCAGTTGTCACTGATATACCATTATCATTAGACAATAATGTTTCAAACATTGAAAGGTAAGGCTGAATTTGATCAATAGTTACATTAGAATCTGATGTGCTCAATTGACTAATACCTGGAATCGTCTGAGCGACAGGTTGCAAAACTGTTGAATCCAAGAGCGAACTTGTTGATATAGCTGAGAAAGATAGCACTTGACTATCAGTTGTAAATTTGTAATCTGTTGCTATGTTTTGTAGTTGCGAACATGCCGATAGGCCGAGAACAGTTAATACGAGTGTAAAACTTAAAAATAGTTTTTTCATTGTTTTCTCCTCTTTCACTTTTCTTATAAACGAACGACCCAGTACTTTTTATTGGAAAAAAATAAAAAAAACTCAACCCATTACATTGAGTTGAGTAAAATTGAAGTGATATAAACGTATTCGATAATCTCTCGATGTTCAAGTTTTTTAATGGTATAAGGCACTTGATCTTCTTCAAGTCCAATGGTCAAATGTCTTAAAGCAATCCCCATATCAATGGCTTGAATATCATATCTTAGATTGAGTCCATATTTCGGAGTTCTTTTTAAATACAAATGAAACATCTGATTTTCAACAATGATTCTCCAAGGTTGTTTATTGGATGCTGAAGGTCCAATGCGTACAAAATTTAAATAAGATGCATAAGGATGGTCTTCACTTAAAGGATGGAGAAAATCATGATCGAAAAAAAGTTCAGAAAATTTGATGCGTGCATCCGCGCTAATTCTTTTTCTAATGATGCCTTCTCGAAATGATGCCTTCTTGCTCGCATATCCAACAGGTGTGATTGCAGGAACAATTTCGCCTTTTTCAATCAATCCCTTAAAGTCATGTCTGTTGAATGTGCCACCCAACCAGACTGTTCCCAAACCAAATTCAGTTAATCTTAGAATCAGATGTTCGAATAGAAAACCATAATCCATCAAGCCTTCGAATGAATTTTCAATCTTGCCTGCGATGAATGCTTTTGGACTCTTGATGAATCCATAAGTTCCTATTTTGATTTTCTGTCCTTCATCAACATATGGACTATCATAGAAAAACAAAGTGATCGTATGACCAAAGGGGCTTTTCAACACCTTCACTTCATCAATGACTTTGATGATGTGTTGCTGCGTGGATTCAGAAAGTTTCTTCTTGCCATAGGATCTTATTGATTTTCTCTTTCTGATTGCTTCAATCATTTTCTACACCTTCTTTATGTATTTAAACAAAACAAACTCGATGATTACACCATAAACAAAACCTGCAAAGAATCCTGTCATATCCTGAAAGGATGTTGCTGAGTAAAATCCAAATGAAACAAGCCCACCAAGGATGAAACCTCTTAACAAAGCCATTTTCAAATCTTTAGGCTTAGAAGCTAATCCAATGATAAGACCGATGATCACACGATTAAACCAAAATGAAAACAAATAGAGTGTTTCCAAATGTTCAGGTGTTCTGAGCTGAGCACCGATGATACAAAAGAGTCCCAATAAAGCACCAAGACTAATGCCATAAATCCATCTTCGATTCATAAAGACCTCCCTAGGATTTGTTTTTTTCTTTTTCGTTTTCCAGATATAATTCATACATGAATTCTCCTGCATGAACGAATTTTGCAGAAGCATTGATGGTATCGAACTTAAATTGATAAAGTCTGTCATTCTCATAAATCTGAACATTTCTACCAATATCTGAAGGTAATGTTGAAACGTTCTTGACATCGAAACTTAAGTCAGTTTCCTTCTCGCCAATATATCCGTGAAACTGATAATGCATCCGATCTAGCGTCAATGTACCATATCCAGTTTCAATGATCCTTTTATTCACAATCTCTTCAAGTTTGACGATACTGGATAACGTATAATGAGGATCTTTGGTAATTTCATCTTGAACATATTTTTCTTGTGCCTGATAAAGTTCATCAATCCAATACGTTCCTATTTTACCATAAGCATTATAACGCATCTCGTTTCCACACTCAGGACAGATCAGTGAAGTGCCATCCACATGTAATGCTTCACCTTTACATTTGGGGCATTGATAAATCAAATGATCTAGATTCGTAATTTCATTGACTTTATACATATACTTCTTTGATTCATTGAATTCCGAAGCATTAAAATAAATGGCTTTTCGAACACTTTCATAAATCTCCTGATCCTTCATATCTTTCATCTGTTCTTTGGTGAACAATAGCTTCATTTCTGTTTCAATGCGTCCAGGAAATGATTTTTTCGACCAAGGAGGATTTACGAAATAAGCATTATGATGAATCACTGTATATACATCGGCTTTTGCTTTTCTTAGAAACTTAGCAATAGCAAATGGTGGCGTCAAAGATCTACCAATCGGAGAAATCTGTCCCTCAGGGAAGATTCCGACAATGCCTTTTTTGTCTAAAATCCTATATGCTTTAGATACTGCATATGGATCAGGTTGAAATAAAGCCTTAGGTATCGCTCTAGCCAATCTTAAAAAGAATCCGAGTTGAGGTTCATAAAACATCTTGCTGGCTGCAAGATAACTGATTCGCTTCGGATAGACAGCAGATGTCGTATAGACAAAATCATAAAATGAAGTGTGATTAGATAAAATAATCGATGGTTTGGTGATTTTTACTTTTTGTGTGATGCGTTGACCTTTAAGGATTGCAAACACTTTGAGTAAGAAACCCAAAACCAGATAAATGAAAAGATTCGGACGCTTCATGCTTAGAGTGAAGAAAGGACTGCTTCCTGTTCTTCTGGTGTACCCAAAATTGCATCTTTGATTTCTTTTTGTTTTGCCGCAGAAATCTTATATCTAAATGAAATAGCAATCCCAATGGAAAGGAAAACAAGTGGTGTGAATGACATGATGAGACGAATCGCAAGCATTGCTGAATCGGGTTGTGATGTGATATCGGGTCCACCTGGTTCTTTTGCAACAAATCCAGCAAGACCGATGATGAACATGACAAGTGCAATCCCCAAAGCTTGAGCAATCTTATTGATGAAATTAGTGAATCCGCTCATTTGACCGTCCAGACGATCTTTGAATTTAAGTTGTCCAGCATCAACAACATCTCCATACATGGTATGTGGAACCAACCCCGGACCACTGATGCCAAGTCCCATTGCCATTGCTAATAAGTAAATGAAAAATGGATTGGAGTTTGCTGGAATAATCAAGATGAATAGTGCTGTGATGATCCACATGAATGCGCCAGTGCGATAAGCGAACGTCTTCCCTTTCTTTTCGATAATCTTGAGATAAATAGGTAATGCAACAATTTGCATAGAAAACATCAAGGCGGCTCCAATCATGCCAATGACTGTAGATTCACCTGCAAATGTCTGATTCTTGGCGATATAGAAATCAATATAAAAGAAGAAAAGACCACTCATGATTGCCATCGACATCTGAAGCATCATGAACATGAATAGATATTGACGGAAAGATCTTAAAACCAAAGGTCTTGCCAAACTCTTGAAACTGAGTTTGGTTGAAACGATCGGTGTCTGGATTTCTTCTCTTGCAAATAATCCTGTCATCAGTACTGACAAACCAAAGATTGTCCCAAAAATCAAACTCATGACTTGATAACCAACTGCTTCATCAGCAAACTGACTCACGATGATGCCGGGTACGGCAACACAGATGATGGATGAAAAGATTGAAAATCCCAAACGAACAGAATTATAGGATGCTCGCATCTGATAATCGCTCGATATTTCACTAGATAGTGAATAGAAAGGAATCATGACGCTCGTCTGTACGGTTGTAAAGACAAGATAAGATGCCAAAACTGCAATAACACGCAGTGTCATGGAACTCATGCCATAGGGGAAAAACAAGAAATAAAGCGATACGAGAATAAACGGTGCAGCAATGATTAAATAAATTCTGCGCTTACCAAATCTGGATTTTGTTCGATCCGAGATATGACCCATGAGAGGATCTGAGAATGCATCCCAAAATCGTGCGACAATCATGATGACACCAATCCAATAAGGTGTAATTCCTACGGTTAATGCCAGAAATGGTGTATAAAGAAAGTTAACAATGTTAAATGATCCTCCACCAAAGATATCAGCGGAAGCAAATGCCAGTTTTTGTCTCAGTTTGATTTTCGTCATACTTTTTCTCCTTGTATCAAAAATGCATATACATCTATTATAAGATAAATAACTCAAATTAAAAAGATGCATTTCAGATACAAAAAAAGCATTTCAACCAGTAGATTGAAATGCTTAAGGTTTAAATTTGATAAAGTTTCATTGCTTCCTGCAGAGAAACCTTTTCCAAATGGTTCTTGGCTACAAATGCACCAACATAGAAAATGGATACATAAATGCCTAAACTGATCAGCATTTGCCACCATTTCAGTTGTAATGGGAACATCATATTGAAATACCTTGCAAAGAACAATGTGATGGCGTTAAATGCAACCAATGCAATCGGGATACAAAGTAAGAATATGAAGATACCATAGCTGAGGTAACCACCCAATACCATCCGATCAATTTCTTTGTTGTTATACCCCATCACTTTGAATAGCGAGATATTATAGAAATTATCTTCAATGGTCATAACGGTTAAGATATAGATCACGCTTGCACCAATGACAACCGAAGTTCCAATCATAAGAACAACCATGACATTGAAGAATCGCTGCATCTGATCTGCTTGTTTCAAGATATCGCTGGTATTGATCACAACCATATAATTGGCAGGATCTAATGCTGTTTTACTATAGACGGCATTATAATAGGTTGTTGTTCCATTGACAAGCATACTCAAGTCTGTAATGTTGATGTATGCCTTACTGCCTCCATATTCTTCTGTGATGCCGACAATGTTCACATTTTCAGATTGACTGCCAACTTCCAGTTGATAGGTATCTCCGACTTTATACCCTTTGGTTAATGCAAGAGATTTTGTAATGACTATATCTTTAGAAGTTGCAAGATCACTGGTAATATTCTTCTGATGTGCATCATAGAGAATATGCAATTCGGATGTTGGACTTAACCCAACAATTTCAATTTCCTCGTTTCCTAATAAAACGGAAGGTAGATCTATAACTTTTTCATCACCAGTTCCAACAACACATGATCCTGAGATATCACAATACCCAATGGATTTCACTTCAATGGTATTGTAGTAATTAAGCATCATGCGGTCATACATGCCATTCATTGAAAAACTGAGGAGAACCAAGAAAGCAGCAAAGAACATCCCGATGATATAAACATAAAACTTCACTGGACTACGATACAGCAATAAATGCTTGAGCTTGGTTGTAATCTTGAATCGTTTCAAATACTTGCTTGCTTCTCGTGTCAAGAGATTGCTTGAAGATGCAACTTGGGGATTCAAAAGTTCCACTGGTTTCTTATTAAGCATTCTGACAATCACGATATACCCAAGTCCAACAATGAATGTAAAGGGAATGACAACAGAAATAATGAATGTTTTCGCTGTTTGCTGAATCGCGATCGCTGGTAATAAATAAAATTCCAGAATCATGTTTTTAAGGGGTTCA
This sequence comes from Acholeplasmatales bacterium, assembly GCA_003249785.1. Taxonomy (GTDB): domain Bacteria; phylum Bacillota_I; class Bacilli_A; order Acholeplasmatales; family Acholeplasmataceae; genus Peloplasma. The sequence continues at coordinate 5,050 of QKIB01000122.1, read as the reverse complement.
GCAAACAAGTATCCCAAATAGTAACCGATAAGAATCGCCGGTAATGACATGATCCCGATAAACAAGATGTAGGGTAGGGCAATTTCACTGTTTTTATACCCCATGGATTTGAGGAGTCCAATCGGACCTCTTTGAGAATTCAGGATCTTGGATACCATAATCCCAACAATCATCAAGGCGATCAGTGAGATTAATAAACTAACACCGATACTTTCAGCTTTACCACCGGCCATATCCGCATAGACACCACCACTACGAATATTGTTCGCTGTTAGAACAATGTTGGTGATGAAACTGAGATCAGAATCTGTACGATAAGTAAGAATCACATCGGTCTTGAATTGATCCTTGGTATATCCTCTATCAAATGTACCAGCGACAGCAAACTGGTCTGACTGTGCCAAATGATTAAATGCGTTATCTGTCATCAAAGCTGGTGTTTGTGTTTTATTGTCTAGAATCAGATCTGATGAAAAAGATGCAAGACTATAATCAGGGAACAAGACGAATCCACTGACTGTATAAGTTGTGCCATTGATATCGATGGTGCTTCCGATATCCAGATTGTTATTTTTGGCAAAGGTATCACTCACTGCAATCTCTTGATCGTTTTGTGGTGCACCACCTTTGACAAAATAACTGAGATTGATTTCTTGGGTTGCTTTTAAAACTCTGATTTTATAGGAATCCGAACCAAAAGTGAAGTAGATATCCTTGTAATCCCTAATTTCCAAATTGATATTCGGATATTTGGACTCTATGATCGATAATCTGTTGGCTTGAACTGCATTGTAACAATTGAGATCGACTGATCTTAAAGCTGATAATGTAGGTGGAATCTGACTGAGATCAATGGATGCTGTTGAAGCAATCGTTGACTGATCCACTGGTAATACAAAATCAAGCATGTCGATTGAAAAATCTTCTTGGTTGTTATCAACGAAATATTGTTCCGATGGAGCAAGAATACCACCAATGCTATAATCCATCGAGACATAGCCAAAACTACTTAAGGCGATGATGAGCCCTAAGAGAATGAGTTGAATCCATTGTTTTTTTAATGTACGCAATACGTTTTTAAATAACATGATCTATCCCCACTTGATTTCTGATGCGCGCTTTTTGTTTGCGTTTCGGATATCGTCAACGACTTGTCCGGAATTCAGTTTGATGATTCTGTCCCCCATGACAGAAATGCTTGGATTATGCGTAATTAAAACAACAGTGGTATTGAATTTCTCATTGAGTTTTTGAATGACAGCCAAAATTTCCTTGGCATTAACTTCATCTAACGCACCAGTAGGTTCATCACAAAATAGAATTTTTGGATTCTTAACAACAGCTCGAGCGATGCTTACCCGTTGTTGTTCACCTCCTGAAAGCTGGAACGGATATTTATCTATATTTGGTGTCAGGCCAACTTGTTCGACGATTTCTTCAACTGTAAATGGATCGGAACTGACTTCTCGTCCAACTTCAACATTTTCTCTGACGCTTAAGGTTTGTAATAAATTATATTGCTGGAAAATAAACCCAAGATTTTCTCTTCTAAACTTCGTAAGTTCTTTACTATTCATAGAACTGATGACTTCCCCGTCAATGGTGATGATACCAGAAGTTGGTTTATCTAAGCCACTACACACATTGAGCATGGTTGACTTCCCACTACCAGATGGTCCCAATAAGATGATGACTTCTCCTTCTTTAATCTCTAGATCCACATCATGAAGTGCGATGGTTTCGACTTCCCCTGTCTTATAGATTTTACTAACTTTTTCTAGTTTAATGCTCATCGTTATTGCTCTCCTTTGATATAACCTTCAATTGTCATACTGATTTTAGATTTGATATGTTTTGTCATTTGTTCGAGTGGAACAGATTTATCATAGATATACATGAGCAATTCATAGACGATCACACTGTAGATAATCTCACTTAACGCATGTGTATCCGTTTCTTTCATCATTTTATTTTCAATCATTCGATCAAAATATGATGCAAGTTCATTCATATAATTGAAATCAAGTTCTACGAATTTCCTGAAGCGTGCCGGATTTTTCTTAGCCAGTTTGATAGAGGCAACTGCAATCTCCCCTAGAATCAGTCGCGGCATTTTGAGCATCAAACCAATACTTTTCATCATGTGGTTATAGATAACTTCCGTGATGTTTTCGCTCAAGATCAAAGCATTCTTATGTAAATCTTCATGGTCCACATAATCTTCATAGATTGCTTCAAAGAATAGTTCAGTTTTATCTTCAAAATAATTGAAAAGCGTCCCTTCAGCAATGCCGACAGTTTTAGCAATCTTCTTAGTGGATGTTTGATCATACCCATCTGTCATAAAGAGTTCCTTACTGACTTCTACAATTCTTTTTCTAATGATTTCTTGTTCTTCTTTACTGATTCTAGCCATCACAGCCTCCTAATATGAGCGCACTCATTTGATTACACTCATATTATAGGCTTCTCATTTTGAAATGGCAAGTCATTTCACTCAATTCATAAAAAAATCCCCCAGTGCGTTTGCACCAGAGGATTATATTTTTATCGTTTCTATTCTATTTATCTTTGCAGATCCTGCATATCCTTCTTAACTTGTCCAAGGGTTTGTTTATAAATCTTACTCCATGAAACCCAGAGAGCAAGCGCAATGAACAATACAGACATGACCATATCTGATGTGAATGCAGTCATCATATCTGGATCACTCAAAAGTGCTGAAAATGTAATGCCATTATACATCGCAAAATCATAATAAGCATAGAACATGAAACCAGGTGCCATAATGACTGAGATGATCGCAACAATTGGCATGACATAAGCTCCTTTTTGCGCACCACCTTTTTTAAATCCATAAAATGCAGCAAATGGAATCAACAAGAATAACCATGCGGAATAAATGCCAGCAAAAGCTAATAAAATGATGGATGGGATCAACCCGATGAATCCTCCGATTAAAGCAAAGATGATGCTCTTAGCCAAGTGTTCCTTTGAATGGCTCACAGTGTTGATATGTGTTGTAACTTGTTCAACGAATTTCTCTACACACGCGTTATGCACATGAATGGTTGCACCTTTAATGATTCGAACGGAATCGGTGTCTTCTTCTCCGCAATATGGACAATGCGTCAAGGACTTCAAGTTCAGTTCTGATAATTTTTCTGTAATCTTCGCCAAACGTTCTTCAAGTTTTTCCTGATTCTTGAATCTGCCATTCACCAAGAATGCATTGTTCTTGAGTCCTGCGGATTCTTTAACGAACCGGGTGAGACCCACAATTTTTTTCAAACTTTTGATATCCTCTGTAGTGAGTGCATGATCTAATACAAACATCAACATAGGCAGTTGAACATAAGCTCCTGGAAACTTATATCCTACTAAATTGACTTCATAGCCATGAAACGAACGAGAAAAACCACCAGATTTCTTTTCAAAACCTAGTTTTAAAGCCAATGAATCTAACTTCATAATTCCCTCCTGTATTGTATATGTTTGCATATATTATAACATGTAAAAAGTATTTATTTTATATCATTTTTCTAAAACCCGGTCAAATCAATCAAAAACGTTGAACTCTTTACAATCAAAAAGATCAACGCTTCAATGTTGTTTATATGGATTTTTATTCAACACTTAATTTTTCATGCAGATAAGAATGTGGAAAAGTGGATTCAATGTAAGTACTTCTTAAGGTTTGGGGGCTATATTGACATCAAGTGGTATTTCTTTATCCACAAAACGATAGCTTCTTTGAAATGATTTGGCATAAGATCTGCGATAACGTATGCCAATCATTCTTGGTCTTTCTTTGATATGTTCTGCTTGTGAGCGTTCTAATCTACAAACATCAATCTTTGCTTTTGTATATGCAACATAGAACATCGATAGGAAAAGCAGCAAACTAGGTATGATGACATAAAGTAAAGCTACCCATGTGTAATTAGAACTTATGAAATTCCACATCGCATGCAGTGTAATCATCGCGATCAACATGATGATGAATGTCGGATGTAGAAAATCCTTGAATCTGACTTTTTCCGATCTACTTACATAAACCAAGGTACCACCTAAAATTGATGCCCAGTAATGATGCCCGACACCAACCAAAGCAAACAAAGAACGCATAAGCAAATTCAATTCCATGCCTACAAAGGATGCATCGTTATGATACCATGTGGCAATCCCGTAATCGGTTGTTTCAAAGACATCAAATCCGGCACCAACAGCAAATCCAATCAACATGCCTGTTAAAACATGTTGTATCTTATGCTTCCTTAAAATAAGGAAAACGACTAGAATTTTTGCAGATTCTTCAACAAGCCCAGTCAGAAAGTCCGATAACAACATAATATTCGGATACCCGACAAATCCTCTAAAAAAGTAAACCACTGTAATCGAGAGCGTTCCGCCGTATAAAAAGTATTTCAGAATCTTGATGCCCTTAACCTCTCGCGTGATGTCTAGTTCTAGAAACAAGATTAATAACATCACTGGAACAAGCATACTTACAAAGATATTTGCCAGAACTGGGCTTGCATTAAGATCTGATATGACTGCTAATAATAACGTGACATAAAAGAATTTCAAATAGAGATAGGGTGTGTGTGTCACAACTTTTTCTGGTGAAAACAGATAATTCTTTACATCATGTTGATCTGCATTTCTTAATCTAAGTTTCACACCCTTAATCCATGACTTAAATGTAGATTTGATTGTTGGATGGCATTGTTTGTAATCTGAATCTCTTTTGATATAAAACATCTTGAAAAACCATTTAGATGGTTTGTTCTCCTTGATGATATCCAGTGTGTATGATGAGATATCGAGTTGATAATAATGCGATAAAACCTTCAAATCACGTTGCGTAAATGCATCACCTTTATTTTCGTATCTGTCTAATTGGTCAACACTGATATTTGTTTCAAAGGCAACTTCAGATATTTTCTTCTTCTGGATGTTTCTTTGTTCAAGCATCAGTTTTCCTAATCGTTTGTTATCCATCAGTTCATCCCCACATTCATTTATTTACCTATCCAATTACGATTTG
>QKIB01000050.1 GCA_003249785.1 Acholeplasmatales bacterium | reverse complement strand
AGCATTTCTTCAACGAAATAGCATAATCCATAACCGGTTGCTTCTGCACGTCCCAAGGATCCGCCAGATTCAATGCCTTTAGAGGTAAAAGTACCACTAAACTCATTTTCAATCCGCTTGTACATGCCATACATATAACCGATTTCTCTAGCACCAACACCGAGATCTCCCGCTGGAACATCCATTCTTGGTCCGATATGTCTGTAGAGTTCAAGGATATAGTTTTGACAGAATCTCATGATTTCATTATCGCTCTTGCCTTCAGGATCGAAATCGGATCCACCTTTAGCTCCACCCATAGGAATACTTGTCAGTGAATTCTTGAAGGTTTGCTCAAACCCTAAGAACTTCAAGATCGATTCGTTGACCGAATGATGGAATCTGATGCCGCCTTTGTAAGGCCCGATGGCTGAATTGAACTGAACTCTCATCGCGCGATTGAGTTGCACTTTACCTTTGTCATCCACCCAAGAAACTCTAAACTTGATGATTCTTTCAGGTTCAACCATTCTTTCGATGATTGCATTCTGTTGAACTCTTGGATCCTTATCTACGATATAATCCATAGAACACAAAAACTCTTCTACTGCCTGTAAGAATTCAGGTTGATCCTGATATCTTTGAGACAAACTTCCAAAAACGTCATTAAGATACTTACTTTTAAACAATTTGAATTACCTCTCTTTTCTTATATGACTTATCTGATATGTGAATGCTCACATAGGTTTCCAAATATCTTCAAGTGAATCATTATAAAGTTGACAAATGAACATGTGAAAAAGCATCGTATCCAACGATATTCTGCCCGGATTTAGTTAACTTTTTTATTCACCACATCTATTATACAATGAAAGCGCTTTATTTCAAGTACATATTATAAAATATGACAAATATTTGTAAGGTTCACATAATTCCACGTCATTCGTGGCCATTTGCAAAAAAAACAGAGCATGTGTGCCATTTATTTTGAAATTCAACACAATTTGAAAAAATGAAAAAAAAGGTATAAAATGGAAAGTACGAAACACTAAGAGGAGAAAAATATGAAAGTCAGTAGTCAAGCAAGCGATTATATTCAAAGCGTGATTAAAGATGTAGAAGCAAAAAATGCAAGTGAACCTGAGTTTTTACAAGCTGTTAGAGAAGTCTTGAATAATTTGGGTCCCGTGTTAGAAAAACATCCTGAATTCATGTCATCAAACATTCTTTCTAGAATCGTAGAACCAGAAAAAGGCATTCAATTCAGAGTGACTTGGAGAGACAGAAATGGGAATCTGAACGTCAATAAAGGCTTCAGATATCAATTCAACAGTGCCATAGGGCCATATAAGGGCGGTCTTAGATTTCATCCTTCTGTTACTCAAAGCATCATTAAGTTTTTAGGATTTGAGCAAGTTTTTAAAAATAGCTTAACAGGATTGCCACTTGGCGGTGGTAAAGGTGGTAGTGATTTTAATCCAAAAGACAAGACCGATGAAGAAATTTTTGATTTTTGTAGAAGCTTCATGACTGGCTTATACAGACACATTGGTCCAGATACCGATGTACCTGCTGGAGATATCGGTGTTGGTGGTCGTGAAATCGGCTATTTGTTTGGTACCTATAAACAACTTAAAGGTTCGTTTGAACCTGGTGTTTTAACAGGAAAAGGGTTGGATTATAGTGGCAGCTTAATCAGACCTGAAGCAACCGGATATGGTGCGGTTTATTTTGCACAAAACATGCTGGAACGTGATGGACAATATTTCAAAGGTAAGACCGTCATCGCTAGTGGGTATGGGAATGTCACATGGGGTGTTTGTAAAAAAGTCAGATCTTTAGGTGGTAAAGTCATTACCATTTCAGGTAGTAAAGGTTTTGTTCATGATCCAAATGGTGTTGTCACAGATGAAAAGATTAATTTCTTGTTGCGTATGAGAAGCGAAAGAGAAATTGGTCTTGCAGAATATGCAGAAAAATTTAATTGCAAATTCTATCCCAATCAAAAACCTTGGGGTATCAAAGCTGATATTGCAATCCCAAGTGCTACTCAAAATGAAATTCTCGTAGAAGATGCACAATTACTCATTAAAAATGACGTTAAGTACATTGTTGAAGCATCAAATATGCCAGTGACAGCTGAAGCGATTGAGATCCTTCAGAAAGCGAACGTTGTGATAGCTCCAGGTAAAGCAGCAAACGCTGGTGGTGTTGCAGTTTCCGGTCTAGAAATGATTCAGAATTCACAGCGTTACTCTTGGACTCGTGAACAAGTTGATAACAAACTTAAAGAAATCATGGCCGATATTTATCAATCCTGTGTTGCTGCAAGTGCAGAATACGGATATGGATATAATCTGATTGCTGGTGCGAACATTGCAGGGTTCCTTAAAGTAGCTCGAGCGATGATTGCTCAAGGAAATTATTAATTTAAAAAGCCTTTTGGCTTTTTATTTTGCCTAAAATAAAAAACGTGATTCTTCTCTTTAGAACCACGTTTTTACATTTTACTATTCTAAACTATGACTCACATATAAGCATGTTCATCATGAATGATTGTATCCAATCCTTCAAGTTGTTCATTTTCCGTCACGATAACTGGTGTCATCTTATTGATCAACTTTAACAATCCATAGGAAACACCAAATGCATAAATTGCAGCAAAAATGACAGCAGCAATTTCAATAAAGAAGAATGAAGTACCTCCAAATATCAGACCGATTGAGTTTGGGCTTAAAGCAGGGTTAACTGCAGGATTCGCAAAGATTGCAAGCATTGTTACACCTAAAAGTCCACCGACACCATGAACACCCCATACATCTAATGCATCATCCCAATGTAACTTATTCTTGAGTCCAACTGCAAAGAAACAAACTGCACCAGCAGCTATACCAATCAATGCTGCAACAGGGAGTGTAACATAGCCTGCGGCTGGCGTGATGGTTGCCAAACCGGCAACAGCACCTGTGAGTAACCCAACAAATTTGGGTTTACCTGATTTTCGCCATTCAAGGAATAACCAAACGATTGCAGCAAACGATCCTGCAATATCGGTATTCAAGAATGCAATTGCAGTGATTCCATTAACTTTCAGTTCACTACCTGCATTAAATCCATACCAACCAAACCATAATAATGCTGTACCTAAAGCAATTAAAGGAATGCTATGGGGTATAGAATCTTTATCTTTTCTCTTACCGACAAAGAATACTGACGCAAGGGCTGCCATCCCCGCTGCCGTATGGACAACAATACCACCAGCAAAATCAACAACGCCCCACTGTGCAAGAATGCCACCACCCCAAACCATATGAGTAAATGGGAAATAAACAATCAATAGCCATCCAACTAAAAAGATCAGATATGCCTTAAACTTAACTCGACCAACAAATGCACCGGTAATCAGTGCTGGTGTGATTACAGCAAACATCATTTGATATGCAACAAATACAATTAAGGGAATATTATTGGTTGGTGATAACACTTGATCGACTGTAACACCATGCAAGAACGCCATATCCAAATTCCCAATGATTCCAAAAACATCACCACTAAAACACAAAGAATAGCCTACGGTAAACCATAGAATCGTTGTAATGCCCAATGAGACAAAACTTTGCATCATAATCGTTAATACACCCTTCTTACTTACGAGTCCGCCATAAAAAAATGCTAATCCTGGTGTCATTAGCATCACGAGACTGGTAGCAATCAACATAAAAGCAGTATTTCCAGTGTCAAACATATTTACATCTCCTTCGTTGTAGTCATCTAATTCGTATTATACGCCTACATAAAATCGATTTCAAGTCTTTGTTTATCCTAGAAAAAGAAAGATTTCTTAATGGTCGCGCTATAATAAAAGTATATAGTATCATTCATACCTCGCAAGATGAACTAGGAGGTAGTTTATGAATATTCATATCGTTTCCTTAACAATGAAGAATAAAGATGCATTTTTAAGTCTATTCGAAATCGATAATTTTAAACATGAACCTGAATGGAAAAGCTGTTATTGCATCTCATATCATACAACATGCACAAAAGACGAATGGCAAAATCGAGCTGATCAGGATAATCGTCAGGAAGCACTCCAAATGATCAATGATGGAATCATGCATGGTTATCTAGCATTCGATAATGATCTTTGTGTCGGATGGTTGAATGTGAATAACACGTTATTTTATCCCAGACTCAAAAACCAAATTGATGAAAAATATAAGGATGGGCGTACTGCACTTGCGTTATGCTATATCGTTAAAGCATCTTATCGTGGAAAACATATCGCATCACAACTTCTTGATCACGCGATGATCAAACTCAAAGAACAAGGATATGATAAACTGTTAGCATTGATTTTTCAGAGCCGTTCCCACACACACAATTTTGGAGGATCGCTTGCT
>QKIB01000113.1 GCA_003249785.1 Acholeplasmatales bacterium | reverse complement strand
TAAAAATATATTGTATAATGTAAATAGAAAGCGCTTTTAGGAGATCAAAATGAAAAAAACTGCACTGTATGAAAAACACCTGGCGTTGAACGCGAAAATGATTGAATATGCAGGATTCAGTATGCCAGTATCGTATACTGGAATTACTGAAGAGCATATGGCTGTACGAACAGGTATGGGCATTTTTGACGTATCACACATGGGTGAATTCATGGTTGAAGGACAAGATGCATTACGTTTTGTCAATCAACTTGTTACCAATCAAATCACAGATGAATTAGGTAAAGTCACTTATGCACTGATGTGTGATGAAAAAGGATTTGTTGTTGATGATTTATTGGTTTATGTCATTGATTTAGAAAAAATATTGCTTGTTGTCAATGCGGGTAATATGGAAAAAGATTTTGATTGGGTTATCAAACAATCCAAACCATTCAAAGTTACAGTCAAAAATAAGTCTGAGGACTTGAGTCAAGTCGCTATCCAAGGACCAAAGACAGCTTCAGTGATTAATGAGATATTAGGTGTCGATGCCAATAGCTTAACCTTCATGACTTTCATCGCTGCACCTTATCAGGACTTTCATGTGATTGTTTCTAGAACAGGCTATACTGGTGAAGATGGATTTGAAATCTATGGTCGCCATGATCTTGTTGAAAAGATTTGGGATGATGCAGTAGCAAAAGGTGCACAACCTTGTGGATTAGGTGCTAGAGACACTTTGAGATTTGAAGCAAATCTTCCACTTTATGGACATGAAATCAGTGAGTCGATTAATCCAGTTGAAGCAGGTCTCAATTTTGCGATTAAATTGGATAAACCATTTATTGGCAGAGATGCACTGGTAGCGTATAAAGAAAGCCCAAAAAGAAAAGTCGTCGGTATTGAACTTCTTGAAAGAAACATCCCTCGTCATGGCTATGAAGTCTATGCAAATGATCAATTGATTGGTCATATCACAACAGGCTATCTTCTACCGAATGTCAGTGTACCGATTGCATGTGCACTCGTCGATATTGACTATGCTAAAATCGGTACTGAACTTTCAGTCAAAATCAGAAACAATTTTGTGCCAGCTCGTGTAAGAAATAGAAAATTCTACATTAAAAATTATATTAAATAGGAGGCTTAACATGATTTTAGAAGGATTGCTATACGCAGAAAGCCATGAATGGGTGGAAATCACCGGTCAAGAAGGCTATGTGGGGATCTCTGATTATGCACAACATAGTCTAGGTGATATTGTGTTCATTGAATTACCAAAAGTGGGTTCGACTGTCAAGAAGGGTGAAATGTTTGGTGCAGTTGAAAGTGTCAAAGCTGCTTCTGATCTTTATTTACCAGTATCCGGTAAGATTCTTGAAGTCAATACCAAACTGGAAAACGAACCCGAACTTCTGAATCAGGATCCTTTTGGAAGCTGGATTGTCAAAATTGAAATCCTTGATCCCAAAGAACTCGATTCACTGCTTACATCAGATCAATACGTCAGTTGTTGTGAGGAATAAGGTTCATCATGCATAAGTATCTACCTCACACACCTAAAGATATAAAGGAAATGCTTAAAGTCATCGGTAGAGATTCGATCGATGACCTTTTTGGCGCGATCCCCAAATCTCTTAGACTCAAAACCCCATACAACATCCCCAGTGCATTGTCAGATGATAATCTGACAAAACACATGTTAGGTTTATCTAAGAAAAATCAAGAACTCGTCATCTTCAGAGGCGCTGGTGCATATGATCACTACACACCAAGTGTTGTTAAAAGTCTAATCAGTAGACAAGAGTTTTTGACATCTTATACCCCTTATCAACCTGAAGTTGCTCAAGGCACACTTCAATATATATTTGAATATCAATCCATGATCTGTGAGCTCACCGGTATGGAAGTTTCCAATGCGTCTATGTATGATGGCGCGACTTCTACTGCTGAAGCGATGTTCATGGCGAACGCACAAACAGGAAAAGATACCATCCTTGTTAGTGAAACAGTCAACCCAAGAATCATTGAAGTCGTTAAGACTTACGCGAGATACAGAAAAATCATTGTGGTGGTTGTTCCTAGTCAAGATGGACTCACCGATCTTTCCTTTATCCAAAATTTCAATGAAGAACCCATGGGTTTAATTGTTCAAAATCCTAATTATCATGGCATCATTGAAAATTATGATGGATTTGCTGATGCGATTCATGCCAAGGGTGGTCTTTTCATCATGAACCATGAACCTCAATCTCTTGCTATCCTTAAAACACCTGGTGAATATCAAGCAGATATTGCTTGTGGTGACCTTCAGTCGCTAGGCATTCCTCTTTCATTTGGTGGTGCATATGGCGGATATCTCACTACCTTGATGAAATATGTTAGAAAAATGCCTGGTCGTATTTGTGGCATCACCAACGATGTCGATGGCAAACGTGCATTCGTTTTAACACTTCAAGCCAGAGAACAACATATCAGACGTGCAAAAGCGAATTCCAATATTTGTTCGAATCAATCCTTGATGGCACTTGCAGTTACCATCTATTTGTCTGCTATGGGCAAACAAGGACTCATTGATGTCGCAAATGAATCGATGAAAGGTGCACATTATCTTTATGAAGCACTCCTAAAGACCAATCAATTTGAAAAAGTCAATGATCATCCTTTCTTCAAAGAATTTGTCCTAAAAGCTAAATTTGACGTGGATGCATTTGAGAAATCATGTCTCGATGATGGCATTTTAGGTCCTCTACATCTTAAAGATCAAATGCTTTTATTTGCTGTAACTGAAAGACGAACTCAAGCCGAAATGGACGAACTGATTTCAAAGGTGGTGGAACAACAATGAAAGCATACGATAAACTCATTTTTGAAATTTCAGAAAAAGACCGGATCGGTTACAATCTGGAAAAGAAAAATCTTTCTGAAGTCAACCTACCAACAAATTTACTCAGAGCACAAAAAGCTGACTTACCCGAAGTCTCTGAATTTGATGTTGTCAGACATTATACCAACGTCAGTCAAAAGAATTTTGGTGTCGAAACCGGATTTTATCCTCTAGGATCCTGTACGATGAAATACAACCCTAAAATCAATGATGAACTTGCTGGGTTGAGTGGATTTGCATCCATTCATCCTTTACAACCTGTTGAGACAGTACAAGGACTCCTTAAGATTTATCATGAGACACAAAAAATGCTCTCTGAAATCTCAGGGCTTTCTGCCTATTCCTTGAACCCATTTGCTGGTGCACATGGTGAACTCGCTGGGTTGATGATCATTAAGGCATATCATCAGAAAAACAATGATTTCAAACGCAATATCATCATCGTTCCCGATAGTGCACATGGTACCAATCCGGCAAGTGCGACAGTTTGTGGATTTGATGTTGTTGAAATCAAGTCAAATCCTGATGGAACAGTGAACATAGAAGCATTGAAATCTGTCCTTTCAGAAGAAACAGCAGGCTTGATGCTAACCAATCCTAATACAGCAGGTGTCTTTGAAAAAGACATCCTTGAAGTATCTAGACTAGTCCATGAAGCTGGAGGCTTGCTCTATTATGATGGAGCAAACCTGAATGCCTTGTTAGGTAAAGCAAAACCTGGAGATATGGGATTTGATATCACACATATCAATTTGCATAAAACATTCTCAACCCCTCATGGTGGTGGCGGACCTGGTTCTGGTCCAGTTGGTGTTTGTGAAAAACTGGTTGATTTCCTACCAAACCCGATTGTTAAGGAAAAAGATGGTTTCTTCTATTTTGAAGACTCAAAAGATTCCATTGGTGCATTAGGACAGTTTTACGGGAACGCAAGTGTCTATATTCGTGCCTATGTTTATTTACTCACTTTAGGCAAAGAAAACTTAGGCGATATCGGGCCACTCGCAGTCCTTAATGCAAACTACATCAAAGATTCACTTAAGGATTTGTTTGTCTTGCCAATTGATCGTCATTGTATGCATGAATTTGTCTTTGATGGTTTGAAAGATGATTCAACTGGTGTCAAAACATTAGATCTAGCAAAACGATTGCTGGACTACGGTGTGCATGCACCAACCATTTACTTCCCACTCATCTTCTCGCAATCCATGATGGTTGAACCTACTGAAGTTGAATCCAAAGAAACATTGGATGAATTCATTCATGCCATGCGAAAAGTTGCTAAAGAAGCGATTGAAGATCCAGAAATGGTGAAGACAGCACCTCATCACACAATCGTGAGAAGACTTGACGAAGTCAAGGCTGCCAGAACACCAATTTTAAAATTCAAAGATATTAAGTAAAAAAAGCCCTAACATGAGTTAGGGTTTTTCTTTTTATGTTGCTATTTCTTTTCTTTGATTACAAAGAATGATCCACGAATCGTTCCTGCAAGCTTAGACTTCATGGAAGCAAACTTGAACTTACTTGCAAGTTCTTTTGGAACTTCCATGCCATCAGATAACTTGAATCCTACAGCACGTTTTTTCGCATCATCTACAGTATACATGACATTGATGCTGAGTCCGCTTTCATAGAAGACATACGTGAATTTGATGTTTTCCACCTGGAAACTTGAAGTTTGCAGTGGCTTTGACTCTATCACAATATCTCTTTGATCCTTGAGGATGTTTGTGACATAGTCAAGATCTTTATTTCCTTCTTCTGCGGAAACAACCGTAAAGACATGCTTGTACTTGTTCATGAAATACCGTGCTTCATTGGCACGAAGTCCAGCTAAAGCTTCTTTGACTGGAGAAGATTCTAGTCCAATGGTTGATACATTGACAAAATCTACAACATAAGACATTCTTTCACCTTCTTATTATAAATCGAGTTCCTTCATGAGCTTCAATGCGATTTCATCATAGGTTTTACCTGCTTCTTCAGTGCCTGTAAATAAGTAATCGCCACTGGTTGGATGACCGATTGGGACTTGTCCGAGTAAACTTGTACCAAGTTTCTTGGCAACTTTTTCACCGCCACCCTGACCGAAGATGTATTCACGTTTGTTATTGCATGTATTCAAATAATAACTCATGTTTTCAACAACACCGATCACTTCATGACCAATCTGTTGTGCACCTAGACCTGCCTTAACCGCAACACTTGAAGCATTGGGGTGAGGTGTCGTAACAACAATCACTTTACTGAGTGGTACATAAGATTTGACATCTAAAGCGACATCACCAGTTCCTGGTGGAAGGTCGATCACGATCAAATCGATATCTTCTTGCCACTGGACACCATTGAAAAAATGAGTGAGTAGTTTCCCTAACATAGGTCCACGCCACATGACAGGTTTTTCTGGTGGCATGAAAAATTCAGTTGAAATCACTTCAATGCCATCTTTGGATAACGGAATCATTTTTTCATCAGCGGTTGACTTGAGTGGTTTCACTTCAAGTTGAAGCACATAAGGAATACTTGCTCCATAAATGTCTGCATCAATGATGCCGACTTTCTTGCCCTGTCTTTGCATCGCTTTAGCGATATTTGCTGCAACAGTAGACTTACCGACGCCACCCTTACCGGATGCGACAGCAAGATATTTGATTATCTTTTCTCCTTCAGGAACGAATTCAGATTCGAAAAAGTCGATCTTAATGCCTGGAAATCCCAGTTCAATTTTAACGAGTCTGATGATCTGGATTTTGACTTGTTGCTCATTTTTAGTTTTGTCTTTGAGATAGATTTCAAGTTCTGCAACACCTGTTGGTCCTACGACTAGTTTTTTAATCCCATTGACATCCTTGAATGGTTTATTAAACCCCGGGTCAATAATCAGTTCTAATTTGCTTTTTAATTCATCATAAGTCATCTTGATTCACCTCACAATCATTATAACAAAAAGCAACCCTAATTGCTTGAGAAATGGTAAGACAAAATCTTTTCTCAATTTTCACGAATTTCATTTATAATGAAAATAGATGCATTTTGAAAGGAATCGAGACATGAAATTGGACTATCAATCCCCCATCTTAGGTGCACACTTGGATATTTCTAATACACCAGATGAAACATTTTCATCCTATATGGCTGGTCAAGGATTTGTTGTTTTTCCCATAGACAATCAGATTTATTCGCCGGTTGATGGAACGATAACTCATATCTTTCCTAACAAGCACGCATTTGTCATTAAACATGATTCAGGAATCAATCTCTTAATCCATATTGGATTGGGAACTGGTGAACTCAAAGGCGAGGGTGTACATCTGTTGGTTGAGCAAAGCCAACAGGTCAAACAAGGTGATCATCTCGCTCATTTTGATTT
This sequence comes from Acholeplasmatales bacterium, assembly GCA_003249785.1. Classification (GTDB taxonomy): domain Bacteria; phylum Bacillota_I; class Bacilli_A; order Acholeplasmatales; family Acholeplasmataceae; genus Peloplasma. The sequence continues at coordinate 9,882 of QKIB01000113.1, read as the reverse complement.
TGATTTTCTGAAAACACATATTGAAGCTTTGGTTGTCCTCGTCGTTTTTGTTCAAAAAGATTCTTTGACAATTCTCAATCAAAATCATGAATCCACCTACATGAAAATGATTTTAGATGTTCAATAGTGTTAAAAAGATACGTTCAATCACTTTTATGATAAAATATGAACAAAGGCTCATGCGCAATTGATGCGATGGAGGTATGAATATGGAAAAAGAATATGTCTTATTATCTGAACAAGGTTTACATGCAAGACCAGCGACAAATTTCGTCCGTTTTTGCTCGAGTTTACCTTTCTCTGTTTATCTAATCTACAAGGAATTCAAAGCTGACGCCAAATCTATCATGGCTGTCATGAGCATTGGCTTATCGAAGGATTCTGTTTTTAAGATAAGGGTCGAATCTGATAATCCTGATCATCTGAAACAAGTTGATCAATACCTAAAAGAAAATCATCTCGTATAAAAAAAGGGACTAGGTCCCTTTTTATTTTGTCAATGAATTAGTCGTCATCGTATTCATCATCTTCATGATCGGATTCACGATGGTGTAAAGATGATTTATCATCGCTGCTCGTAGTTGTTCCTGTTGAAGGCGTTGAAGCGCCAGCAGTGATATCACTGGTTGAAGGTGTTGTTGATGGTGCTGGTGTTGATGCGCCAGCGGTAATGTCTCCCGTAGACGGAGTTGTTGTAGATGGAGTTGTTGTTGCAGGAACAGAAGCTCCAGCGGTTATATCTCCATTTGTAGTCGTCTGAGGATTGGATGTTGTCCCTGATGGCTCATTTGGTACTGATGATCCTGAGATGACATCTCCACTCGTTGATGGTGTTCCAGTGCTTTCGCTGATGATGACTGAAGCACCTGATACCTGATCAACTGACTGTGAAATCAAAACCTGTGTTGGTCCAGTTATAAAATCAGTTGCCGATTTGACAGGGTCATTGATGAAACTGATTGCAAAAAAAGCTGCAAATACCAAAACAATAATCTTACTTCTCACAGTTTCACACCCTTTCTGATTTTACTAAAAAGGAACAACCCTCTTGGTTATTCCTATTTTACATGATTGTGATACGAAAATAAACTGATTTGCGTTTCTATGGAATGATTCTAACTAAAGTTAGTTTAATGCTTAGATAGATTTGGCATCATTCCCATTGGTTGGAAATGCTTTTTTGAAGTAATTTTTGACTCTTGCACCAAACTTGGTTTGGTCATAACTTAGGATTGCAACTCTATATACTGGTGATACCAGATACATGCCAGCAATCAAGAACACAGTTACACCAAAGAATGCAATTAATGCTTGCCATATAGTGAAGACGCCAGATGCAAACGCAATCGGTGCGAGAATGGGAGTAAAGAATGGAATGAATGCCATTACCTTAATGAAGGTATACCCACCTGCCAAAGGTGCGAAAATGCCTGTATAAAATGCTGCAAGCAACATCAACATCAGTGGTGTCTGAAATTGCTGATAATCTTCTTGAGTCACTGCCATGGATGCGAACAGTGCAGCAATAATCAAATAGAACATTGTACCAGCAATCATGAATAACAAAGACATCAATAAGACAACTGGCCAATTAGGTATCATCTCTGAAAGATATGATAGTAAAGATGTTGTTCCGACAGGTAATGTAATTGCTGAAGATTGAGACCCTAATTTTCCAATCAAAGAAGCAATGCCAGCATACCCAATTGTCAGTATTCCTTGAATCACAACAAAGATGATACTCGAAGTGATCTTAGAAAGAAAATGAATTTTTGCTGGAACACTCGCAATGATGGTTTCAATCGCTTTGGTAGATTTTTCTTCAATGATATCAACACCAACAAATTGTGTCGCCATGATGATTAAGATAAACATAGGTAAAACGAGCATACTGGACATCGATGAAATTTCAGCTTGTTGGTTTGGATCCTCGTAATTTGGAGCGAAAACCTGACTGATATTCGCGGGTTGATAATCTGTGATTTGATAACTAATCAATTGTAAATTGATTTGATTAGCCAAGTAGTTGTATTCACTTGGTTTTTTATTATAGATTTCAATCACCGGATTACTGATGGTTCCTGAAAAATCGATGGTGATATCCACTTGATCATTTTGCCAAAATACCGTTTCATCAAAACTACTTTTATCAATGGATGTTACTTCATAAGGATTGGTTCCACCAAAGGGTTCATTGAGTCTGGTTGACAGGTCAGATACCAATGTTGTTTCTGATGTTTCATTGATTACATTAATATGAACAATTTGATCTTCTGAACTATTACTGAACAAACTGACGATTGAAGGGATATTGATGATCCCAATCAGTAAAAGAGCAATCACGATATTGGAAATCAAGAAAGCTTTGCGCCAAACACGTTTCTTTAAACCATACTTGACTAAGTACTTAAACTTCTTCATGATTTCGACCTACCTTTGCAATAAATATTTCACTGAGTGATGCTTGTTCAACATCATATTTTGTGATATGCTTACACGTTCTAATATATTCAAATACTTTAGAGGCTACACTTTCGTTTTCTATTTTCGCTTCAATGACATTTTTATGTTCAATGACTTTGAAAACGCCAGGAATACTTCTTAGCTTTTCAACATCCACATCCCCAACAATTTTGATATTGAGTTTTTCAAAATCTTTTTTGATCTGATCAATACGTCCTTCAATCACTGCTTTACCTTTTTCAAGGACCACCAATTCTTCGCAGAAAGATTCAACCATGTCAAGTTGATGCGATGAAAAAACGACCATCGATCCTTGCTTTTGAAAGTCTCTTATAACTTCAACAAATAGTTCCATATTAATAGGATCAAGGCCACTGAATGGTTCATCCAAAACTAGAAGTTTTGGGTCATTGATGATAGCAGAGATAAATTGTATTTTTTGCTGATTCCCTTTAGAAAGTTCCTTGATTTTTTTATTTTTATAATCTTCGATATCAAATCGCTTAAGCCAGTAATCTAAACGATCCATAATAACTTTAGGTTCCATCTCTTTGAGTTGACCAAAAAACAGCATCAATTCCTTGACAGTAATTTTGGTAAGTAAAGATCTTTCTTCAATCATGTATCCAATTTCATTGACGTTATGATATCCAATTTTTTTTCCGTTATAAAGAACTTCCCCTTCAGTTGGATCTAGTAAACCCATAATCATTCGAAAGGTCGTTGTTTTTCCAGCACCGTTGGTTCCTAATAAACCAAAGATATCACCAGGTTTGATAGTAAAACTGAGATGATCAACAGCAACCAAGTCCCCATACATCATTTTTGCATTTTTAACTTCTAGCATACGCACACCTTCTTTTATTCTGTTACTCTACGTTTTTTGTTTCTGATATGCATCCATACAAGATACACAATCAAAAAAATTGGTACAACGATAAATACACTGGTTAAGACTTCATTCATATACTCACAACTTTCTTGTTCCTACGATTTATACTTCTCATCAAACTTCGCCCAAACATCTTCAACATCTCCGTAAACTTCATCAGGCTTTTTTTCTTTAAAGCTTGTACTATATGTTGATTGACTGTTGTTTCCATTTTCTCTTTTTTTCTTCAGAAAATTGGCAACACCTATGACAAACAAGATAATCAAGACATTAATTGCTACTGTAAACCCTAAATATACAGCCATTCCTACCACCCCTTTTAACTTGCTACACGTCTATTATATCATAAATTATTATGTTTGCAACATTAATTATTATTTATTATTATCAATGCTCAACAAGAAAAAGGTGCAATTAATTGCACCTTATTGTTATGCTCTGGATTTGTTTACTTTTTCCTTCAAAATCATCTCAATGAAGATTTCAAGTGGGACTGTTACTTGTTCAGATGAACCATAGGCACGATAGGTGACCAGATTTTCATCTTTTTCTTTATCACCAAGTACAAGTGAGTACGGAATCTTCAAAGTTTGAACTTCTCTGATCTTGTATCCTAGTTTTTCTTCTCTTAGATCACTTTCTACACGGAATCCTGAAGCAGATAATGCTTCATGAACTGCCATGACATACTGATGATGATGTTCAACATTAACAGGTAAAACCTTCACCTGAACAGGTGCAAGCCAGAATGGGAATGCGCCTTTATATTCTTCAATCAGATAGGCGACGAACCGTTCCATAGTAGAAACAATACCGCGATGGATGACAACAGGTCTATAGATATTCTTTCCATCTTCACCTACATAAGTCAGTTCGAATCTTTCTGGGAGTAGGAAGTCAAGTTGGATCGTGGATAAAGTTTCTGAATTACCCAGTGCCGTCTTGACCTGAACATCCAGTTTTGGTCCATAAAATGCAGCTTCACCAATGGCTTCATAATAATCCAATTTCAATTCATCCATGGCTTCTTTAAGCATTTTTTCCGCTTTATTCCACATTTCATCGTTTGGAAAATACTTTTCAGTATCCTCTGGATCACGATAGCTAACTCTAAACTGGTAATCTGTAATATTGAAATCCTTATAGACTTCAAGCATTAATCCAACTGTCCGTTTGAATTCGTCCTTAATCTGATCTGGACGAACAAAGATATGTGCATCATTTAAAGTCATTTCACGCACACGTTGAAGACCGGATAATGCACCACTCTTTTCATATCGATGCATCATACCGAGTTCGGCAATTCTCAAGGGTAGTTCACGATAACTATGTACATCGTTTTTGTACATGATCATGTGATGAGGACAATTCATAGGTCTGATCACGAGCATTTCTCCATCACCCATATCCATTGGTGGGAACATGCTGTCTTGATAATGATCCCAGTGTCCTGAAGTCTTATAGAGATTAACGTCTGCTAAAATTGGCGTATAGACATGTAGATAACCTAAACTGATTTCCAAATCAGTGATGTATCTTTCAATCACACGACGAATGGTTGCACCTTTAGGTAGCCAGAAAGGTAGACCAGCACCTACTTCTTTACTCAACATGAATAAATCAAGTTCTTTACCGATCTTTCGGTGATCTCTTTGTTTTCTTTCTTCAAGCAGTGCAAGATGTAATTCGAGATCTTTCTTGTTCATGAAGCTGGTTCCATAAATACGAACGAGCATCTTGTTGTCGGAATTACCTCTCCAGTAAGCACCTGCAAGATTGAGAAGTTTAAAGTGTTTCAAAGTCTTCGTCGATGGCACATGACCACCACGACACAAATCCGTGAAGTCACCTTGTGTATAAACTGTGAGTCCATCATCTTTGAATTGTTCGATTAATTCCAGTTTATATGGATCTTTCGCGAAAATTTTTCTTGCTTCATCATAACTGACTTCATGTCTTTCTATCTTTAGATCACTATCTGATATGCGCAGCATTTCTTTTTCAATCTTCTCAAGATCTTCATCATTGACTTTGGCATCGCCAAAATCAACATCATAATAGAATCCTTCTTCAATCGCAGGGCCGACACCAAAACACACACCTGGGTAGAGATGTGTAATCGCTTGTGCCATTAAGTGTGCCGTACTATGGTTGACGACATCCAAAATTCTTGGATCTTTTTCGGTGAGCAATTCTAAAACACCGTCTTCATCAAGTGATCTTGTAAGTTCAATATAGTTTTTGTTGAATACGGCAGCAATTGCTTTTTTTGCCAGACTCATTGAGATCCCTTCTGCGATTTCAATAGGCGTTACGCCTTTGCTGAATTCTTTAATGCTTCCATCTGGAAATGTAATTTTAATCATATGCTTCTCTCCTTTAAATAAAAAAGTCCTTAGAAAAGTCTAAGGACGAAAATTCGTGGTACCACCTTAGTTCTAGCATTGCTAGCACTCATCATATGGATAACGGCATGACCCGGACTTTTTTTTAGCCACTCCAAGGGAGTAATCTGAATCATTCGCAGCTTTCACCCTCCTGCGTCGCTTGGTTTGATTCAAACCATGTCCTTTTCTTCGTGTTATCTACATTATAACACTTGTATCCTAAAATTCAAGTGCTTTTTACCCTTTGTAAGGTTCAGATGATAATTTCACATAAACCATCAGATCTTTTAGTCTTTGAATCAATCGTGCAGCTTTGACTCTGTTCATTTCATCCTTATTCACAGTCAGTGCATCCACCAGTTGAACATATTCAAAATTAGAAGTCATGAAGACTGGAAGTTGTGCTGACAAGCGATACTGCATGACAGGCACTAAAATCTCATCCCTGAACCAGGGCGACATGTTCTCTCCACCCATGTCGTCCATCATCAGGATCTCAGCTTGTTTAAGCTGATTGATTCTTTGCTCGAGATTACCTTCATTCATACCTTGTCTGATACTTCTGACCAGATCAGGCATATAAACGAATAAGACGGTAACATTCTTTTCAGCAAGATGTTGTGCGATTGCAGAAAGCAGGTAACTCTTACCGGTTGCATATTTACCATAAATATACAAGCCTTTGATATACCGGTCTCTTCTATAGTTTTCTACAAATTCTGAAGCAAGTTTATATGCTTTTTCTCTTTCTTCATTGAAAACTTCAAAGCGAGATAAACTGGCATCTTGAATGTAGATCTCACTATCATAAAACTTCAAGTGCTCTCTGATTTTCTTTCTTCTAAGCTCTTCAGCTTTTTCTTTGGTAGGACGATAGACAATTTCAACATAAGGATCTGTGCGAAGCACAGGCTGATAACCGTCTTTGACAAAATGTTGGTCACGGTCTAAAAGGTATTGATAGACTTTGTAGATATCAATATCAAGCAGATGCAGATTTTTCGTTTCCGGATCTTTGGAAACAACTTTTCTCATTTCTTCTAAGGTCATGATTATCCCTCCATTTTCGCTAGGTCCTTAATGTAGTCATCCATCCAATCAGGTTCGGTGACTTTTTGAACCTTTTTCTTTTGTTCATATTGAGATTCCAAATTCATGGAATAATTGAGTGCGTCTTCTGTTGTCTGAACACCTTTATTCAGCCAATCGTGTAAGACTTTCTCCATGTAATTCAAATTAGGTAGAACACCATCTTTATGCTTGAGGACAAGCATTAGGATGACGTTGATGATACCCGGTTCAACTGCATTACGTTCAAGTAACTGTGATGCGGTGGATAACGCAATGCCTTGTTGATCGGTTCTTGCGTATTTCTGAATGATAACCTGTGGAGCAACCTGATCAATCAAATTATCAGTAGGCATATCCTTTGGTTTGATGGTGAGGAGCTTGTTTTTCTGATCGTAATAGAGTTTTGCTTTCAGATTGAGTTGAGCAAAATTGACATTCTGTTTGGACTTGGCTGCTTCCTCATAGATGGAAACCATATCCGCAACATCATATTGATAGACGAATGCAATCTTGTTAACCTGCTCTTTAAATTTCTCGTTGAGAAGTTGTGTATTCTTGAGTCGTTCTGGTAAGTGTTCGACAAAAACTTCATAATTGAATTTGTAATTTAAGTGGCTACCACCATTTTGTTGTCTGCCTTGCAGATGGTGTGAAACCGACAATAAGTTAAGGCTCTTGAACTCATAAAGTGCATCAAATGATTTGGTGATGTTATCGAATCCTTCATAGTCTGGAACATCCATTTTAAAGAGTTCAGTGAGCATCATCATGTTTTTTTCTCCAATCTCTGATTGGAGATAACTGCCGAATACCGTATCAACCAAGAACTGTTTTGCTGTGAGTGGTGCTTTCATAAAATATAGATATTCATCTTCTTTTTGAAAAACAGTGAGCAGATTGAGCGCTTCAAGTTTATTTCTGATTTTCAAAAATTCCTGCTGTTTCAGATTAAGTAAATCAAAGAGCTCTGTATGTGTATAAACATGACGACCTGTTTTATTAATCAACTGATAGAAGGTCGTATATAGTCCTTGACCTTCGAGTCCCATCAAGGGTTGATACAAAAGCGCAAGCACTTTAAAGTCTGCTGCACTGAGATCTGATTGACTTTGAATGTTGAAGGTACTACTGTTTTTCATCTTTCAATCCCCTTAAATAAGCATCAATCTGCAGATAGAGATCTGCTTTGGTTGTGTTGTTGTATAAAACATGATCAGCATGCTTGATTTTTTCTTCGAGAAGGTATTGTGACCTGATTTTTGCAAGTGCTTCATCTCGATTGATCTGGTCGCGTTCCATTAATCTTTCAATCTGTGTTTCCTGATCAACATAAACGATCACGACGTCATCGACAAATGGCTGATAGCCAACTTCAATCAGTAACGGCATATCAATCACAATGAATGGTGCATTCTGATATGCTTTTTTCAAATGTTCGATTTCTTCAAAAACATACGGATGAACAATTTGATTGAGTGTTTCCCTTTTTTCTACATCATGGAAAATGAGATGTCCGAGTTTTTGTCTGTCTTCATGCGTGCGTACTGGAAAACCGAATTTATTTTCCACTGCTTGCATCATCTTCTGGTTCTTTTCCCATAAATCATGCACAATTAAATCACTGTCAATCACAGGAATATTCAGTTTTTTAAAATAACTGGATGCAGTCGATTTCCCACTGGAAATCCCACCAGTCAATCCAATGATCATTGGATTAGTGCTGACAGTTTGGACAGACATAGGTTCCCCGTCCTCCCACTTTCATTTTAATGATGGTTGTCCCGCATATGGGACAAGGTTCGCCTTTTTTCATATGGACCATAAGTTCATTTTGAAATCGTCCATGAACACCAAGGCTTGAAGTGTATGACCGAATGGTCGTTCCACCGAGTTCAATCGCTTTTTCTAATACTTTTTTTGCTGAATCAATGAGTGCTTCTGCTTCTTTTTTCGTAATCGATGATGTGTTTCTTGTTGGGTGAATCTTTGATCTGAAAAGCGTCTCATCCACATAGATATTTCCGAGTCCAGCAATCAAGTGCTGATCAAGCAGCGCTTGCTTGATCGTAATATTTCGGTGATGTAGGTTTTGATAGAAAGCTTTCATATCGATATTTTTTGGTTCTTTACCCAAACGATTCAGAGGTTCGGAATCCAGATAGGTCTCTAATGGCAACAAAGTCATCGTTCCAAATTTCCTGACATCATGATATCTCAAATTCTTTCCACTCACGAAGTGAAAGATAATATGTTCGTGTTTTAAAAGCGGTTCATCAGATTTGATATAAAATTTGCCTTCCATTCTGAGATGGATGATCATGGCATCCTTATCCAAGATGAAAATCAGATATTTTCCCATGCGATCAATTCGATTGATGGTTTGGTTCTTAATCTTTTCTTGAAACCATTTAAAATCTTGAGTGATGATTTTTTGATAAGGTGCTTCCACATGTGAAATGGTTTCCTTAGATATCGCTAATTCTAATGTGCGTCTTACCGTTTCGACTTCTGGGAGTTCTGGCATAAAATCACCTATTTCAGTTCATACCATGTCGTTCCGACATCGCATGAAGTTTCAAGCTCTACTTTAAGTTTGATGGCACTTGCCATCATTTGAGGTACGATTTGTTGCATCTCATCTAGTTCCGATTCAGGAACTTCAAGAATCAATTCATCGTGAACCTGGAGTAAAATCTTCGATTTCTTCTTGTTTTTCTTCAGATAATGATAGAGATCAACCATCGCTTTTTTCAAGATATCGGCTGCTGATCCTTGGATCGGCGCGTTCAGTGCTGTTCTTTCGCCAAAAGCTCTTTGGGTGAAAACAGGAGATTTGAGTTCAGGGATATATCTTCTGCGTTTCATCATTGTTTCTACATATTCATGATCTTTAGCAAATGTCACGATATTTTCCATATAGTCCTTGATTTCAGGATAAATGGACAAATACTGGTCGATGTAGGCTTGTGCTTGTTTAGGCGTCACATGAATGTCTTCTGATAAACTCCAAGCCCCAATACCATAAATGATACCAAAGTTAACTGCCTTAGCAGCACGTCTTTGTTCGGA
>QKIB01000069.1 GCA_003249785.1 Acholeplasmatales bacterium | reverse complement strand
GCTACATGATTAAATGATTCGATGCATTCTATAATTTATGATATGAAGATATGTTAACAGTTTTTCAAAACTTATAATTCTGTAGATTTTCTAATAAATTGTATATAATGAAACTATGATTGAACATACTTGGAGGATCTATGATCTTTAAAAAACTGATACATCCTGAATATTTCCAAGGAAAAAGAAGAAAAGATAAATACTTTGAAGGCTGGTATTATAAGCTCGTGAGTGGAGATGAAAACGAAACACTTGCTCTCATACCAGGCATCAGTATGAATACAGCTGATCCACATGCATTCATCCAGATCTTTATCTCCCATCGAGATACAAAAGGCATATCACTCAAAACACATTACATGAGATACGATCTCAATCAATTTACTTATGGACATGATCAGTTTTGGATACAAATCGGTGAGAGTAAGTTTTCTAAAGATAGCATCGACCTTTCTATCAATGATTTAAACATCAAACTCACAGGACATATTCATCTCAATGAACTTACTCCCATAAGAAAAACCTTATTCATGCCCAATATCATGGGATTCTTCGGATACTTCAAATTCATGGAGTGTTATCATGGAGTGATCAGCATGTCACATCAAACTCAAGGTAAACTTCTCATCAATCAAAGATCTATCGATTTTGATTCAGGCAAAGGCTATATCGAAAAGGATTGGGGAAAATCCTTTCCAAGAGCTTATGTCTGGCTACAGTCCAATCATTTTCAAAACGCAGAGACTTCACTCATGTTTTCTTATGCAGATATACCTTTCATTGGGTTATATTTCAAAGGATTAATCGTCAATCTTATCTATCAACAAAAAGAATATCGCTTTGCCACATATAATAATGCAAAAGTCATCGAGGAACATATCGAGAAGACACATGCGTATTATCTTATCAAGAAAGGAAAATATAAACTTGAAATTGATGCAAAATCAGATCATGAGATCGGACTTGCATCACCAAAAAATGGTCAGATGATCGAACAAATCAAAGAAGGTTTATCCGGAACTATCAAAATCAAATTATTCAAGCACAATGAACTGATTTATGCGGATGAAGGACAACATGCTGGGATTGAAATCATGAAAGAAAAAAAATAAGAGCTGCCGTCGCAGCTCTTTTTTATTTACTTATAGTTGATGATGGTTCCGCTTTGCTGTTTAAAAGCAAGCGCTGCATGTTCAAGGGATGCGATAACCGCTGGTTTCTTGGTTGCTTTGACAAAAGCCATGCAAGCTTCGATCTTTGGAAGCATCGACCCTTTCTTGAAGTGATTTTCTTTGAGAAGTCCTTCAAGTTCATCAAGGGTTGTATTTTTTAATGTTTTTTGTTCTGGTGTATTGAAATTGAGATAAACATAATCGACTGCAGTCAAGATAATGAGTTCATCAGCTTTAATGATTTCAGCCATCTTGGCACTGGCATGATCCTTATCAATCACGGCATCCACACCATAAAGATGTCCATCTTTTTCAATAACAGGAATCCCGCCACCGCCTGCAGCAATCACGATCTGCTTGTCATGAAGCAAGGAAAGAATGCTTGTTTTTTCAATCACATCCAAAGGTTTTGGACTTGCAACAACGCGACGATATCCACGTCCTGCATCTTCAACCATCGTATAACCTTGACTTTTTTCTAGTTCCAAAGCTTCTTCTTTAGTATAGAAACTGCCAATGGGTTTGGTGGGATGTTGGAATGCTGGATCGTTTACATCCACCAAAACTTGAGAAACAATCGTTGAGATGGGTCTGTGAAATCCTTTTTCTTGCATGATATTATAGATTGCATTCTGGATATGAAATCCGATGTAACCCTGACTCATTGCACCACATTCAGCAAATGGCATCATCGGTGTCGATGTGGATTCTGAGAATGCAAGGTTGATCATACCAACCTGTGGTCCGTTTCCATGGACAATCACGATGTCGTGATTCGCTTCAATCAAAGGAAAAATCGCTTTGGCAACTTCTTTCAGCAGTTCTTTTTGCTCTGTTGCATTTTTCCCTAAGGCATTTCCGCCTAATGAAATCACATATCTAGACATAAAGATCACTCAAGGTTGCAAGCATCACTGCTTTGATGGTATGCATTCTATTTTCAGCTTCTTCAAAGACAACACTTTGTTCTGATTCAATTACTTCGTTGGTCACTTCTAATTCTCCTTTTGCTACAACAGGGTAGTCTTTTCCAAATGTTTCAGCAATCTCTTTTCCAACTTCGGTATCATTGCCATGAAATGCTGGTAAGCAGTGCATGAAGATGGCTGTAGGTTTTGCATTCCTTAAAATATTCATATTGACTTGATATGGATAAAGCTCATTAATTCTTGATTTCCAGACTTCTTGTGGTTCTCCCATAGAGACCCAAACATCGGTATAAAGTACATCCGCATGTTCCGATGCGATGATCGGATCTTCTGTGAAGTTGAGGGTTGCTCCAGTTTCAGCTGCGATTTCCGCACAAGTTTCAATCAATTTCTGATCTGGCCATAAATCTTTAGGTGCTCCTGCAAAAAAGTGCATCCCCATTTTGGCACAACCGATCATCAGGGAATTTCCCATATTGTTTCTTGCATCACCTAAATACGTGAACTTCAGTCCTTTGAGTTTTCCGAATTGTTCCTGGATGGTCAAGAAGTCAGCCAGAATCTGAGTCGGATGATAGGTATCTGTCAGTCCATTCCAGACAGGAACACCTGCATATTTGCCTAAGATATCCACATCTGATTGTTTATATCCTCTAAATTCAATACCATCATACATTCTGCCTAAGACTCTTGCTGTATCTTTGACGGATTCTTTTTTGCCCATTTGTGAGCCTGTAGGTCCTAAATAGGTTACACCCATGCCCAAATCAAGTGCACCAACTTCAAAAGCACATCGAGTTCTTGTGGAATCCTTTTGAAACAAGAGCACTACATTCTTGTCGTGCAGATGTTTGTGTGAAATGCCCTCTCGCTTTTCATATTTCAGCTTTGCTGATAAATCAATCAAGTCCTGGATTTCTTCAGGCGTATAATCCAGTAAAGTAATCAAGTTTCTTCCTTTAATATTCATGTCGTTCTCCTTTATATGTCTTCTCTTTCCAGTGGCATGCTCATACATCTGGGACCGCCTCTACCTCTGGATAATTCGCTGGATTCTATTTCAAGTACGGTGATGCCTGCTTGTCTTAGCATTTGGTTAGTCACATGGTTTCTGTCATAAACAATGACTTTACCCGGAGCAACAGCTAATGTATTGGCAGCATCATTCCATTGTTCTCTGATACTTGTTATTTGATCTTTACCGCCACAACGAATCAAAGTGATCCTCGTTTTAAGATGTTTTTCTAGAACACTTTCAAGCGAATCAATGATCTTGGTGATGGTAAATCGAGTATCATTCTTGATGATTTCAAAGACGGTCAACTTTTTTTCAATTTCGGGATGAATGGTGAACATGCCTTCATTCACTTGAGTGAATACAGTATCAAGATGCATATATGCCCTGCTTTTAGGTATATTGAATGCCAAAACGGTTTGAAAGTCATTATCTGCTTTAAATAAGTTTTCAGCAAAGTATTCAATAGCCCTAGGATCGGTTCGACTCGATATCCCAACTGCAACGACATGCTTATTTAATACCAACACATCTCCACCTTCTAAACGATAGCGATCTAATCTGTCGTAGTAGAAAGGAATTTGTTTGTTTTTGAATCTGGGATGATACGTTAAGATATATTCAGAAAATAACGTTTCTCTCTGTCTGGCTTGCCATGACATCTTACCCATAGCAACGCCACACCCTACACTAGCAAATGGATCTCTTTGAAACATCAGATTTGGCATAGGATCGGTATAAAACGGATATTCATCTTCGAGCATATCCATAATTGAGACGCTTTTCCCTAAAACAATTTCGTTGGTTCTAATACCTTCAATCATCTTTAGAATCATTTCTTTAATAGGTAATCCTGACAAGTATTGGTATAACCCGGTTTTGATGGTCAAGGAATTGATTTTAGATTCTTCGATGAACGCATTAATAAAATTACTTAAAACTTCAGGATGTGCTTCAAGAGCTTCTGTAATCATATCGGTTAGATACAAAACTTCAACACCTTCTTTTCTCAGTGTTTCTGCGAAAAGATCATGTTCCTCTTGAGCAATTTTTAAATATGGAATATCATCAAAAAGCAATTTTTCTAAAAGATCAGGTGTCAGATTCTCCATTTCCTTTCCTGGCCTATGTAGTAACACAGATTTGAGTTTTCCAATTTCAGAATGAACGAATGAACTTTAATCATGATTGCCTCCTGTTAATCTTCTCGGTACTCGGTATGAAATCGACGTACACACTTCATAATTGATGGTTCCTAGTCTTTTAGCTACATCATCTGCTGAGATGATCCCGCCAAAGAGTGTTGCTGTATCACCTTCATGAACGGTCTCATCAACTTTGATGAAACATGCATCCATGCAGATGATGCCAACGATTTTATATTTGGTGCCGTGTATCTCAACATGACCTGTTTTATTTCTTCTTAAAAATCCGTCTGCATATCCGATCGGCAAGATTGCGATACGCTCTGGTTCACTCACACAATAAGTTGCCCCATAACCGACACAGTCTCCTGGGAGTAATTCTTTGATTTGTGCCACTTTGGATTTCAAAGACATGACAGGCATTAGATCGGGTTTGGGTTGATCAAGTGATAAACCATAAAGTGAAATGCCTAGTCTATAATGTGTCGTAAAGTCATAATCTTTTTCATATTTCAAGGTTGATGAAGAATTGGAAATGTGAATCATAAGTGGTTTGGTTTTGATTGCTTTCAGCACTTTCTTGAAATGACTCAATTGTTTCTGATAAAAAACTTCATCATCATTTGCTGTAGCAAAATGTGTATAGATGCCTTTGAGTGAGACGTGGTTAGCTAGTTGAAGTCCTTCAACCATCTTTGCTACTTCATTTGGCTTTTTAAAGCCATATCTGGACATTCCAGAATCTACCTTGATATGACAGATGAGCCAGTCCGATGAGGACATGATAGCATCATAAATCATCTGATCGTAGACCGTGATTTCAATCCGGTGCATTGATGCGACAGGAAGATCATCAGGCATAATCGGACCCAACATTAAAATATCAAGATCATCGAAAGCTGCTCTTAATTCCATTGCTTCTTCCAATAAAGAAACCGCAGCATATCGAATGCCTTTTTCATACAACACCTTCATAACATTGATAGCCCCATGCCCATAAGCATTGGCTTTGATCACCGGAATCATGATTTTATTTGGATTCATTTTTTCAAAGAAATCAATATTATGAATCAATGCATCTTGATTGATTTCTGTCCATGTGGGTCTATAGATTGTCTTCATAAACCCTCCGTATGTATCTTGAAGTTGATAAACTCAAGATGCCTGCATAATTCATCTTGAAGATAACTTGATCTCCAACTTGGTAGTTACCTTTTTTGATTTCAACCATCAGATGATCACTGCTGCATCCAAGAATCGTCATGTCATCATTGGCGATTAGATTTTCACAATAAACATCTTGTCTGCCAATGCCAATGATTGCTCTTTGCATGAGTCCCTGATCTTCAAAAGAGACCTTGTTGCCAAAAGCATCCATACCGAGTTCACCCTCAGGCATTGATGGTTTTTCTTTGAGTTCTATGATTTCAGCATGCAATTCAAAAACATCATCGTACATGCCATCAATGTGATGACCATATGCTGTTTCCCTGCCTAAGACCAGAACTTCACCGATTCTTAAATTGTTCACAAAATGAGGAAGTCTATTTTCCAAAAGCATAGCAATCGATGATGAGTTCCCCCCACTAATCACTTGCAGTTCAATCTTGAACGTCGATTCAATCCGATTTTTAATCTTCTTAAGTTTTTCATAGACAACTTCATCTGGAATCACACCACCAAAGCAGGTGAGGTTTGTTCCAATCCCTACAAGTTCGATATATTTCATATCAAGTATTTGTTTGACGGTATCCATATACTCAAATTTGTAATAGATTCCTTCTCTTAAATCTCCCAGATCAAACATCAAGATGATCTTGTGTATTTGATTATTGACTTCTGCTGCTTGGTTCAGTGCTTTAATCACTTTGAGTTCTGAGTTTAAGGAAATATCTGCAAACTTAATAGTTTCTTCAACTTGAGTCATTTCTGGTAATCGTAACAAGACTTTAGGTTTATTTGTCTCTATATGTTTCAGGTTTTCAATTTTTGAATCTGCAATATATTCAAAATCACTTTGGTTTAC
This sequence comes from Acholeplasmatales bacterium, assembly GCA_003249785.1. GTDB lineage: Bacteria > Bacillota_I > Bacilli_A > Acholeplasmatales > Acholeplasmataceae > Peloplasma. The sequence continues at coordinate 337 of QKIB01000069.1, read as the reverse complement.
GATTTGAATCAAATGTTCATCCGCACAAAAAACTTTCGTGACAACCATGCCTGAAACATGATGACTATGAAATAGATCAGACATCATTTTCAAATTATGCGCATATCGTTTGGGATAAATATGCAAACTTGGCATCTCTTTACTCCTTTGATCGTATTGTTTGATTGAGTAATACCTTCGCTGCTTCAGGATACTTATGAGATAGTACGCCTAAAGATGCAAAAATGTAATCATGGTCCTTATAGATTTTGACATCTGGATTTGGTACGAGTTTGTTATGTCTTTTTTCAATATAGTCCTTGATGATCTCTTCACTTTTTTCTGTATAAAGCAAAGC